>JBLHJZ010000599.1:0-3502 GCA_047619515.1 Saprospiraceae bacterium
TTGACCTATCCGCCAGCTACGGGTAGAAATTTTAATGAAATCATCCGGGTGATTGATAGCCTTCAGCTGACCGCTAATTATAGTGTCGCTACGCCTGCGGATTGGAAACAAGGAGAAGATGTCATCGTCTCCCCTTCTATCGCTACGGAGGATATTCCTGCGAAATTTCCAAAAGGGCATACGATTATCAAGCCTTATTTGAGAATTACGCCACAGCCTGATTTGAAATAAACTACCCCGACCCAGGTGCGGGGTATCGCTGCCCGCTTAGGGACAGGTTACTAATAACTATGTAGCCACTATGTTTTTGAATAAAGCCACGAATTAGCACAAATGGACGCGAATAAATACATTTTACCTTCGTGAAAATTCGTGAAAATTCGTGCTGATTCGTGGTTTTATTTTCATGCTACTTTCGCCGACTCCCGAGGCAGAGCCTCGGAGAATTCGTTTGATTAAAATCTGAAGGGTATTGAAAACAATAACCTACATCCTTGACGGCTTCTTTTTCGACGCTGAAGGACGCTGATTTGTTATGTCAAAATGCTGTTTTTAGGAGGAAGACACTAAGAAATTTTCGCGGCTTTGTGGCTTTGTGGCTTTGTGGCTTTGTGGCTTTGTGGCTTTGTGGCTTTGTGGCTTTGTGGCTTTGTGGCTTTGTGGCTTTGTGGCATAATAAAATTTTGGCAGTTTGGGCAGAAATGTTCTTTCTAGACAACCTCATCGACATAAAAAATCTTAAAGATCAACGTCTTTCAGCGTCAAATAAAAATTCAGGGTGACTCCTGCTTTAATTTAAAGGTATCTTCGTCAATTATAATAAGCTATTCAGACTCCCGACGAAATACCCTTTATGACAAAAAATTCCTCATTCAAAGAAATTTATAAAAACCATTCCGATATGGTTTTTAACCTTTGTTTGAACTATCTTCAAAACACCAACGATGCCGAGGAAGTCACCCAGGATGTCTTTGTCAAAGTCTATAAGCTTTTCGATAGTTTCAAAGAACAGTCCAGTGTAAAAACCTGGATTTACCGGATCGCTATCAACCAGTGCCTGGATTTTTTAAAAGCTAAAAAGCGTCAAAAGAGGTTTGGTATCCATATTCCGATTTGGGGAAACAGCCAGGAGAGCGTCTACCCTACTCCATCTGATTTTAATCATCCGGGAGTGTTACTGGAAGACAAAGAAGCGCTGAAACAATTGTTCAGGCACATCAATTCTTTGCCGCATAATCAAAAAACGGCCTTGATTCTCAAAGCAATAGAAGGGCTCTCTCAAAAAGAAATTGCAGCAATTCTCGATGTTTCTATCAAATCCGTAGAATCCCTATTATCCAGAGCGAAAGATAATCTTAGAAAAAAAATAGATTCCTCCGAAGGATAAGATTATTTATGTCGTCTAAATAGTTAATTATGGAAAAGGACAAAACATTTCAATCATTACAAAGAATAAAAAAGGTAGCAGCGCCACCCTTCCTTTATACCCGTATTGAGCAAAAGATCAAGAACCTGCAAACGCCAAAAGTTGCATGGAGTTGGGTGCTTAGTGGAAGTCTTTCTTTCTGTTTATTAGTCTATTTTAATATCTCTCTAGTCCATTCTTCCTTAAATACAGGAGCTTCTGCGAATGACCTGGAGCTCCTCATCGAAGATATAAACAGGGTTTCTTCAAATCAGCTTTATTATGAGTAAAATCAGAATGCTTACCATCCTCGCCATTGCACTTTTCATCCTCAACGTGGGTACGATTAGTGCTTTAATTCTTGGCAAACCAAAACATCCGCCCGGGCAAGAAGGTCATGGCCCCAAAGAGGTTATAATTGATCGCTTAAAATTTGATAAAGCTCAAGTAGCTCAATATCAGGCGCTTATTGAAAAACACAAAACCCAAATTGAGGAAAGAGAAACAAAATTAAAATCTTATAAAAACGAATTATATCAGTTACTCCAAAGCGGCAATAAAAGTAAGGAAGATTTACTCATACAGCTTATCGGTTCAATTCAAATGGAAATAGAGCAGATAAATTTTAGTCATTTTGAAGATATTAAAACCATTTGCAAACCTGAACAGCTGGAAAATTTTAATGCCTTTACAGCAGACCTTGCCAGGTTATTTAATAAAAAACCTCCTAAGAAGAAATAGTTTTATGCGCCTGATATTTTCAATAAGCTTTATATTTTTTCTTGGAAACCTGCTCCTTGCCCAGCCTAAAAACCAGACAAGCCTGTTGATTCTTATACAGCCTTGTCTAAATGAAAAGCCGCTCTTATTGGAAGAAGAGATTGTCTATAAAGATAAACCTCTTAGTATAGAAACTTTGAAATTTTACCTCAGCAATTTTTCACTTTTAAAATCAGGAAAAGTTGTTTGGGAAGAAACGAATAGCTATTATTTGGTGGATGCCTCCGTAGAAAAATCCATGGAATTCCTACTAAATTTTCCAGTTGCCCTTGATTTTGATTGGATCCAATTCAATGTAGGCATCGACAGCATAACCAATGTATCCGGAGTCATGGGTGGCGACCTCGACCCAACTAAAGGAATGTACTGGGCCTGGAATTCAGGTTATATCAATTTTAAATTAGAAGGCAGCAGCCCACTATGTCCTGGTAGAAATAAGGAATTTCAGTTTCATCTCGGCGGCTATATGGCTCCTTTTCAAAGTGTTCAAACAGTCCAAATAAAGGCTCCTGCTAAAAAGGAAATTAATATCAAAATGGCTATTTTAAAATTCCTGGAACAGATAGACCTGCACGAACAATATAAGATAATGTCCCCTGGAATAGCCGCTCAAAAGTTATCTCAAATCACATCAACCCTATTCTTTATTGATGATGAAAAATAAGCGCTTATTTATTCTAAGTTTCTTTCTATTAATCTTTTTGGCTGCTGCTTATGTGCCAAATGACTTAGAACGGGTCAGTATTTCGTACCCAACATCATGGCCTGATCCGGTTTATAATTTTAATAAAAATCCATTATCAAAAGAAGGAATAGAACTGGGTCGGAAACTTTTCTATGACCCTCTTTTATCAAAAGACAATACCATATCCTGTAGTAATTGCCATCTTTCGTTTACTGCTTTTACGCATGTCGATCATGCCCTGAGCCATGGGATAAGCGATAGTATTGGTACCCGAAATTCTCCAGCTCTGATGAATCTCGCCTGGAGCAAATCCTTTATGTGGGACGGTGCTATCAACCATCTCGACGTACAGGCACTGGCTCCAATCAGTCACCCTTCGGAAATGGGAGAAGAGATTGCCAATGTGGTAAACAAGCTTCAAAATTCAAATACCTATCCATCATTATTTCAAAAAGTATTCGGAGATTCTACGATCACTGGCGAACACTTATTAAAAGCGATTGCTCAATTTCAGCTTACTTTTGTTTCTGCAAATTCCAAATACGATAAGGTGATGGCTAAAGTAGCCGAATTTACGGAACAGGAACAAAGAGGGTATCAGCTTTTTAAAACGAATTGCGAATCTTGCCATC
>JBLHJZ010000600.1:0-3500 GCA_047619515.1 Saprospiraceae bacterium
CAGGGTTTCAAATATTCCCTCAGTAGCGAACAGTTAAATGCCCAGGAAAACATTACGGCCTTCCAAAAGGAAATTCTGCTGGTTCCGATTCCTGAACCTGAAATAATTAAGCAAAAGGTAAAAATAAAACAGAAGCAGATTCAATTCTTTTTTGACTTTGATTCTTATAAACTCAACCCAAACGTGGCTATTGAATTAGATAATCTCATTGCTTTTTTAAAGAAGGATAATTCCTGGGAAGTTGAAGTGGTTGGCTATGCAGATAGTAAAGGAAATGCGGATTATAATAAAATACTTTCCCAAAAAAGAGCCGGCGCAATAGTAGATTTCTTAGAAAGAGAAGGGATCAATATCAATGTTATCCGAAATGAAGGAAAAGGCTCTATAAGCAGCGATGATGCGCAGGATATGCAGTATCGGCGGGTGGATGTGATTCTTACCAGAAATTGAACTCAGCTCCAATTTTTAAAAAACGATTCCGACTTGTGCTAGGTACAGCGTAAAACAAGTAGATGCCAGTTTATGACTAATGAATTTTTGTGCTAATCAAGGAACGCCCGGAGTCTCATAGCCTTAGCTATATAGGCGAGGGCGAGACGAAGAGTAGGGCGAAAAGGCATAGTCAGAAAGGGTAGATATTTACTTTACGATGTACAAAGTAATACTGAAGTACTAAAGTAGTAGTAATCCAATTCTTCTTTTTTAACATACTAAATATTGCATTTATAAGGTAAAGCTATATATTTGTTCGCATATTGATATTACGGGGAGATTTTCCTCAGGATGATAATACAGAAAACAAAACACAGTGGATAAAAAGGAACTTAATACAAAAATCGAGAAAACAAATTGGGCGCGACTCAATCCGAAAAAAATCCTTCTATTCTCTGCCGCAGCGCTCGTCTGTAGCTTTTTGCTCAACTTCCTGATACAAGATAACCGTCATAAAGCCGCAGCCATACACGATGCCAGGATTCAACTTAGTGCATTTAAGGTTATTGAGCCGACTATAAAGTATGGCTTTGTACTTGATACTTTCAGTGTTGATGAGCAAATCATTCATGAAAATGAATTTATTTCAGATATCCTGACTCGATACAAAGTAGCTTATACTGATATTGAAAAGATGGTAACCGAGTATAAGGATGTTTTTGATGTACGTACTTTAAGAGCAGGAAAACCTTATACGGTACTTAGTACAGATACCAGTGCTATCGCTAACTATTTCATTTACGAACCTAGTGTTTATAGCTATATCGTTTTCGATTTTGATAATAAAACAATTCAAAAGGTAGATCATCCAATCGAAACACGGGTAGAAACAGCTTCCGGAATTATTGAATCTTCACTTTGGAACGCAATGATAGACAATGAGTTAAGTTATGAATTGACCGCTAAGATGGAAGATGCCCTGGCCTGGTCAGTGGATTTTTACTACATCCAGAAAGAGGATAAATTCAAACTTATCTACGAAAGAAAATATATTGCCGGTGAGCCCGTCGGTGTGGGAGAAATCAAAGCGGCCTATTTTAAAAATTATGACAACGAGTATTATGCTTTTCATTTTGAAAATGATAAGCATAACGGATTTTACGACCTCGAAGCTCGTCCGATGAAAAAAGCTTTCTTAAAATCTCCAGTTAAATATTCCCGAATATCCAGTGGGTTCAATATGCGACGATATCACCCCATCCTCAAACGCCGAAAGGCACATCTTGGGACAGATTATGCCGCTCCCCGGGGAACGCCTATACTGGCTGTTGCTGATGGTGTGGTTGTAAAAAGAGGGAGAACAGGTGGCAATGGAAATTATATTAAAATCAAACACGATAAAGTCTACCAAACACAGTATCTTCATATGAATGGTTTCGCTTCCGGAGTCAATACAGGTGTTCATGTAAAACAAGGGCAGACCATCGGATATGTGGGTTCTACAGGATTGGCAACAGGGCCTCATGTTTGTTTCCGGTTTTGGAAAAACGGCAGGCAAGTCAATCACTTACGTGAAAACCTTCCTCCACCTGAAGCGATGCCTTCCGTCGATATTCCAAAATTTAACGTAATTCGGGATACGTTAAAACTGGAACTGGATCAGATTCAATATAAATTCTTCAAACAACTTGTCACTCAGGAAGTATCCGACACTACGACGAGTACGACTCTTTAATTATTTAGAATTTGTCGAAATTTTAATGTCTGAGAATCGTCTCTTTTTTTGACATAAGCTCTCTTATCTGCGCTGTTTCTATCAAAAAAGCATCGTGCCCATAGATACTTTTGATTTCTAGGTAGCGGGCATTTGGAATATGCATAGCTAAAAATTGTTGCTCTTCAACCGGGATAAATAAATCAGAATCAATTCCAAAAACAAGGGTATTACATTTTATTTTTTGCAGCGCAAGAGGAATATTTTCATGACCACGGCCAAGATTATGGTTATCAAGGGCATTGAGTAATTTGTAATAGCAATGCGCATCGAATCGCTTTATAAACTTCTCCCCCTGATAGGTAATATAAGAGGCCGATTTATAGTCAGACATTTTATTCTGGTCTTCCTCTTTTTGGCGACTGTTAATGGATTGTGATGTTCTATAAAAAGGCAAAGCAAAAGCCCTGGCAGATTTAAGCCCATTTAAAGCAGTCCTGGATTTATTAATATAAAAGTCAGCATCTGATTCCAGGGCTATCCTTTGGCATTGATGAATGGCAATTGTCCATGGTGTTTCACGGGCAGCACAACAAAGTAAGGATAAATTCTTTATCCGCGTGCCAAGCCGAACCGCCATTTCCATAGCAATATTACCTCCACAAGATCCACCAATTAAGAGATGAAGATTTTCTATTTTCAAATGCCTCATCAGCACTAAATTCACGTTAGCAGTATCTTTCAAGGTAAAATCAGGAAAAGTCATCCCATATCGTTCGCCTGACTCCGGATTGATCTGCTCAGGACTGGAAGAACCATAAGGAGAGCCTAGATTATTGGCACAAACGATAAAATATTTTTCAGGATCAAAAACATTTCCGGGGCCAAATAAACCAGCCCACCAGTCGTGTACAGCAGAACTAGCTGTCAGGGCATGACATACCCAAATGACATTATCTTTTTGATCATTGAGCTTTCCATAAGTATGGTAGCTGATCTTCAACTCAGGCAATTCCAATCCTGATTCCAGTTCAAATGGCTTATCTAAATTAAGTTCTTCTCCTTGCAAATTAATATTGTTTAATTTTTGAACAGCTTTTGGTTTATTCCAAAATTCCCATTTTATCAGGTACAGGCTATTATACCTCCGGTAGTTAAAAAGCCTGTAGTTTAACCCAGTGCGTTCTCTATATCCTCAATAATATCATCGATATGTTCCAATCCAATAGATATTCTAATCAAGCCATCAGTGATACCGATTTTTAATCGATCCTCAATTGGTATCCGAAGATGAGTAGTGGAAGCAGGATGAGAAGCTATCGATCGGGAGTCACCCAAATTAGCAGTCAAAGAT
>JBLHJZ010000601.1:0-3489 GCA_047619515.1 Saprospiraceae bacterium
ACTTGTACCAAAGGAACGCTTCGCCCCGTAGATTGGGCAATGAGATTGACCCCGCCTAGTTGGTGAACATCCATCGTTTCGCTACCTTGGTTTCTCATAATAATAGGAATATTATCATCTCCATCCCGAAAGGATCCTGCATTCGAACCATCCAAAGTTGTTTGGAGAGAAAGCGCAATGTCCTGATTGCTCAAACCAGCTCGGTTTCCTTTATTGGGATCAATGTTGACAATCAATTTTTTAATTTTTGAGCCCCAGTTGTCGTTAATGTTTTTAGTTCCTGCCGTACTGTTCATTTTTTGTTTAATGAGCTCGTTGATTCGGTAGAGCTCTAAAGGCGAATCCCCGGAAATCTTGATTTCCACATCACTCCCGCCACCGCCGCCGCCTGAAAGAGGGCCAATCGTCGTTTTGGCATCGGGGAAATTATTGAAGCAAAATGCATCTAGCTTTTCCATCACTAAATTATTATCCTCAAAGGAAGAAGTATTGAGCAACATATGTGCATAACCGGAATTCGCTTCTCCGGGTTGATAACCCAGGTCGTAAGAAGAAGGCCCTTCACCAATAAAAGAAGACCAATCTACGATACCTCGTGTTCTATTTTCATCGGTCAGTAATTCTGCCTGAATGTAATCTTCAATCTTTTCAATTATTTCTGTTGTCTTTTCAATTTTTGTCCCCAAAGGTAAATTCATATCCAAAGTCACGAGGTTACGATCACTGTCGGGAAAAAAGACAAAGGGGATTTTTCCAAAAAGAGAAAGGCTTCCTACAAACATAGCGACGATGATTCCAGTGGTTAAAAGCGGAAAACGCAGTGTTTTTTCAAGTAAGATTTTATAGAGAGCATTAAGCTTTGCAAATATTCCGGTATCTTCCACGCCACTTTCTTTTTTATTCACTTTAATAAAACGAACGCCTAAAAATGGAATCATGGTCATCGCCAAAACCCATGAAGAAAGTAAGGCTAAACTGATAACAACAAAGAGGGGGCCCATCATTTCGCCCATGGTATTTTGAGCTAAATAGAAGGCCAAAAATGCAGCAGAGGTAGTCAATGAAGAGACCAATAAAGGGATTAGCAATTCTCCACAAGCGTCTATCGCCGCCTTGAAAGGGGCTATTCCTTCTTCCATTTTTACCATTATCGATTCGGAAACCACAATGGCATTATCCACCAGTAATCCGAGCGCCATAATTAAAGCTGCCAGAGAAACCTGGTTCAAGCCGACATTCGCCAAATACATCAACCAGATTGTCATGACCATTGCCATAGGGATCAGGCTTGCTACCACTAAGCCTGTTCGAAAACCTAAAAACAGTAACATGACAATAAGCACAATCCCTACCGACTGGTATACATTACCCAAAAAGTCAGCAATCTTTTTATCCACATAAACATCTTGCGCAGCCATTCTATTGACTTTTAAGCCAATTGGTAAATTGTTGTTATACTGGATTACTTTTTCATCGAGTAATTCACCCAACCGAATAATATTTGCTCCTTCTTTGAGTGCGACTGCAATCGCAACCCCTTCTTTACCATTGATACGCACTAATTTTTCTGCGGGAGATTTATAGGTTCTGGTGATATTCGCAATGGTACCCAATTCTAATTTACTCCCATTGGGTAAAGTCAATATCGTTTTTTTGAGGTCATCAAGGGATTCAAAGTTTCCGCTGGGTTCGAGGGCGATTCGTTCGTCTCCTAAACCTATTTTCCCCCCTGAAAAAACGATATTGGTAGAAGTAATAAAATTTTGCAACATCCCGGAAGACAACCCTAGCTCCCCTAGTCGGGCATTATCAAATTCGACATAAATTTGCTCTTCCAAAACCCCTTTAATCTCCACTTCGGAAGCATCCTCTAATTTGACAAGATCATCTCTGATATCTTCCGCATAGTCTTTTAATTCTGCATTAGAAAATCCATCGCCTTCGAGTCCAAGCATAATGCCGTAGACCGTCCCAAAACCATCGTCATTGATTTTGGGAGGACGCGAACCACTAGGAAGGTCTTTTTCAATACCTTCTACTTTTCTGCGCAATCGATCCCAGACTGGCTGAAGTGCCGTTTTATGTACATCCGCTTTTAGGCTGACCGTGACGACAGAAAGTCCCGTTCTGCTTTCGCTGGTGACATCTTCCAATTCGGGCAGTTCCTGAGCGACTTCTTCTATTTGTTTTGTTATTAATTGTTCTACTCTTTCAGGAGAGGCTCCTGGAAACTGGGTCACAATAGTAGCTATACGTATAGTGTAGGGGGGCATACTATTCCGGGAAAGATTACTGTAGGAAGTAATTCCCATAATCAATATCACCACAATAATCATGATGGTTACCCGGGTATTCTCTAAAGCAATTTTCGTTAAATTCATTTTTCGCTATTTGTTGCTGATGACAAATTTTTTAACCAGAAAACGGATTATTTTTGGGTAATCAAACGAACTTTCATTCCATCCAATAAAGTGCTTAATCCGGCAGTAGCCACCAGATCCCCTTTTGCCAAGCCTGATTTAATTTCAAACCCCGACGGCGTCAACTGACCGATCTGAATTTGTTTCTTTTTGACCAGGTAGTTTTCACCTTCCTCTGCCAGGCTAAAAACAAAATAGCCATTACTATCTTCTCCCACAGCGGCCACCGGAGCCACCATTTTTTGGGTGTCCATTCCTTTTTGTTCATTAAAATTGAATCGTACATCCGCAGCCATCCCCGGGCGAATGTCTTCTGTAGGTTGGTCGATTCTCACCGTCACGGGATAAGTGGAGCCTCCCATTGAGCTATAACTAACTTCATAAACTTTTCCTGAAAAAGTCATATTCGACGTGGAAGAAAAAATAATATCCACTCCTTGATCCTTTTTTACTTTAGAAATAAAAATCTCGGGGATGCCAACCAAAATTTCAGGGTCGCCAATGGCACTTATTGTTGCAATGGGATTTCCAGCACCTACCAACTCATTTTCTTCCACATTTACCGAAGTGATGACGCCTGAAAACGGAGCAACAAGCTTAGCGTAGTTGACTTGATTTTGGGCAGACTCTACTTTTTTTTCAGAAGCCCTGGCTTGTGCCAATGAAGCATTATAAGAAGATTCCGCTAATTCATAAGCAGATTTGGCTTGCTCAAAATCACTAATGGAGAGGCTATTATTTTCATATAATTTTTCAACCCGTTTATAGGTGGCTTTGCTGTTGATGAGTTGTGTCTTTGCACTTTGGATTTGTGTTTCTACACTTTTCAGACTCGCTACCGATTGTTCAAATTGAACGGCATAATCCGTTTGGTCAATTTTAGCAATGAGCTGCCCTTTACCTACCAGGTCACCTACCTTTACGTTTAAAGTAGTGATCGCACCACCTACTTTAAAACTCAATTTAGTTTCTTTACTGGATTGAGCGGTACCTGAAAAGGTTTCACTTGACGCATCTCCGCTCATGACCACTGTTCCATATTTCACAGGTCGAATGGTATTGACGACCA
>JBLHJZ010000602.1:0-3489 GCA_047619515.1 Saprospiraceae bacterium
TCAATCCCAAGGATTCTTCCTTGCCAATGAAAACCTAATTGAATAAATCGCTTATTAAATTCAAAATGCGAATTGGTGCTTGGATTATAATAATTATGCACTTTCCCTTTAGCGTACCCGCCGTAGAAATCTATCAAAATACTTCTTTGCATAGCCAAATTATCAGGCAGCCGTTCCCGGCCGGAACGATTCTTTTTTAATGGAAAACGATAGTAAGTCCCAATAGCAGCATTGGCAATAAAACCATTACCAGATTCTGCCACTCCATTCTGTGTTCCTTTACCTTTATAAGTAAAATAGCTTGATTGAACTCCCAGGTGATTGATCGGGCTATAGCCTCCTTGAAGCGAAAAAGTGGATTCTTCGTCGTTATTATATGAAGAATTTTCTCCTCCTCCCACAGATACTTTTACATCATTTTTTTCATTTAGTGCCAAAAGAACGCCTTCGTTTGGCGCATAATAATTATGGCTACAGGAGGTGAAACCGATGGCACTTAAAGCTAAAAGATTTACTAGTATTGATTTAAAGTTTACCATGGTAAGCGAGTTTAGTTAAACTTAGTACGATGCTAATCCTATTCGTTAACGAATAAAAGCGTAAACAAAGAGTAATCAAAAATGCTTTGAATAGAGATAACAGGAAAAGTGATAAAATCCTGAACCACTCTCCATGAGAGTGGTTCAGGACAAGACCTAAATATTTACTGTTTGAAAGGATCAGAATATTTTGAATTAGTAAGGAAGTCCTCATCCGTATAAGTTCTGAGGAATGCGACCAGATCAGCTTTTTCACTTTCACTATAATTGAAGCGAACAGCCTGGCTGCCACTCTTTAGCTCCGTACTAAGATTTTCATGATTCTGGATACCGTTGCTATAATGCTCCACTACGTCTTCCAGGGTAGCCAATCTTCCATCGTGCATATAAGGGCCGGTTTTTTCTATATTTCTCAAAGTAGGTACTTTGAATAAGCCCTTAAAACTGCTACTTGAATTAGTATCCCCCATTCCCTGATCATCACCGTAGTCCATTGCAAGTCCATTATTAGCCTGAATCAATCCAGGCGCAGCAACACCTTCTTCAATGTTGCCATGACAGCTGCTACAGTTGGCAAGGTATAACTTACGTCCGTTTTGCTCCTGGTCATTAAAATCAGCTAAATCGGCAGAAGCAATGCCATTTAATGATCCATGTGATCCTAAATATTTATCAACAGCTACATCATATTTTGTATTGAATGATCCGATACTATTGACAAAAACTGCAATAGCATCCAGTATTTCCTGCTCATTTTGGACATTATGACCATAAGCAGCTTGAAATAAAGGCGCATAAAAAGGCTGCTCTTCAACCCTGGATTTAACCTGCTGCATATCTATATCCATTTCGAGCGGATTTCCCAGCGTTGCTTTAGATTGTTCCTGTACAGAACTTGCACGGTTATCCCAGAAGAAAGGTACGCGTCCGGAGATGGAAGAGCCATAGTATTCGTTAAAACTGAATACAGAACCTAATGCTAAAGAATTTCTTGAAGTTTTTCTTTGGTTTACCCCATTACTAAAAGCTTTATCATCGGAAAAAGCAATTTCCTGTCTATGGCAGGAAGCACAGGAAATAGATTTGTCTAAAGATAAATTTTTATCATAAAACAAAACCCGGCCTAAGGTCGCTAAATCCCGGTCATAGGTACGGATAGCAGAAGAGTAATAATCAGGAAAATCATTTTCATAACTTACAGGTACCGGATCAAGATTCAGGTATTGAGACATTAGTTGAAAATCTTCTTCAGGATAGTAGTTGTATTCAATATCTACGCCTTCTTTTTTACAAGAGATGATAGAAACAAAGGCGATCAGGCTGCAGATAAAAAGTATTTTGTTTTTCATAACTTAAATGGGTTTAGTCAAGAACTGACAGGGTTTAACTAATAAAATATTTATCAAATATAACGCAGATTTGCCACAGAGGTGTTATGAAATTCGATAATAACACATTTGAAATTATTTAATATCAATAATAATGACTGTTTTGTGACAAAGCCTATATGTATTAAGACGTGTTTATATCTGAAAACGTTGGGTCTGAATGTCGGATTTATTTTTTAAATGGAAACAAAACTATTAGTGCCCTGTCCCTAAGCACTGAAAATAAGAATATCCAACAATAGGATAGAAAGAAATAATACCCGCAATTTATGAAAGTCCATCTTCATCGCTTATATTACGGCAGAATATAAGAAGTCAAGGAATGACACTCTAATATCTCAACAGCGTAGACATAGACCCACAAAGAACATTTTTTATGAAAGACCGGCATTGGAAAAATTTGATCAAGGATATTCAAAACCAGCGATGCATATTGATGCTGGGACCAGGCTTGTCGACGGTAAATGGAGAACTCTTGGTAGTCGCATTTTCCAAACACCTGGTCGCTGAGCTAGAATCAGAGTCTGTCTCCTTTGAAAAAAACGCCATCACCAACTTATCTTACATTGCACAGCGGTTTATGACGATTCCGGATATCCGAAGAATAGATCTGGAAGATGAAGCGGTTTCTTTTTTTAAAGAAAACACCAAAGAAGTCCCCGAGAGTTTTAAACTCCTGGCCAAACTTCCTTTTCACCTGATTATAAATACTACTCCTGAAAACTTTATGGTGAAGGCCTTAAAAGAGGAAGGACGCCTGCAAAGTCAATTTCTCCATTATAACTTTAAAAAGGACAGGGATAAAGAAGTACCTGCCTTTTCAGCAGATCAATCCCTGGTTTACAATTTATTTGGAACAGATGAAGATCCCGAATCTATGGTGTTTACGGAGAAAGAACAGGTAGAATTCATGAAAAATGTTGTCCGGGATAATCCCTCCATCCCTCATAAGATTACCAGTCAGTTTGACGACCGTAAAACTTACCTTTTTCTGGGTTTTGATGTGGAAGATTGGCGCTTTCCTTTACTCCTGGATAGTTTGCAAGTCGAAAGTAAAAATGCCAGCTATGCCCCCAGGTACGAGGACTTTCCGGTCGACAAAGTCACCAAGTCTTTTTTTGAAGATTGCTACCGTTTTCGGTTTGTTGAAAACAATGTATTGGAGTTTGTTCAGGAGATGGTTGACCGATATAAAAAAGAATTTGACGATAATACGGCGACCCTCCAATCAGTACCAGCCAAGAAGGTCGTGATTTTACATGCGGACAAAGATGAAGGCTACCGGGATGAATTGATCAAGCATATGAGTGATCTGGAACGCAATAAGCTGGTGGAAATCTGGCATAAGGGGCTGATTGATTTTGGGGATGACGTGGCTGTTGCCATTACTGAAAAATTAAAAGAAGCCGAAGTCGTTTTATTTTTAATGAGCGCAGATTTTCTGGCTTCCGATTCCTTTTTTGACTTTGAAATCCCGATAACCTTAGCCAGGAAGGCTGAGGGGCTAAAACTTTTTCCTATACTAATACGGACTACAGATTTTGAAAATAGTGAATTGGGCA
>JBLHJZ010000603.1:0-3485 GCA_047619515.1 Saprospiraceae bacterium
TAAAGCCATTATGCTTTCTTTTTTATAAATTTAGTAGGGTTTTACCAATAAAAACAAAGATTTTAGAGTAATGTTGTAACGATTCATTGCTTTTACCATTAATAAAGAGAGATTTGCGAAATAAGGGTTGAGAAATTTATGATTTTATTATTCTCTGGTTCTTTTCTCTTTTCTCCGTCCAAATCTTATTTTTGACCCAAAATTGAATATATGCCTATCTGGTTAGAAGTTATTTTAGAAATTGTGAAAATCTCTGTACCGGCCTTAGTGGTCTTTTTTACAGTATATACCTTATTAAAACAGTTTACGGAGGGACAATACAAAACGCAAATGCTGCAGTTTAAACAAAATCAGCATAAAACAACGATTCCGCTTCGACTACAAGCCTACGAGCGGTTATCGCTTTTTTGTGAACGGATCTCTATTCCCAACTTAGTATTAAGACTGAGAAACGAAAATATGACCGCATCGGATCTCAGGATGGCGCTTATGCTGGGTATTCAACATGAGTTCGAACATAATATCACGCAGCAGGTGTATGTCTCCGATCAACTTTGGCAAATCGTTAAAATATCCCGCGACGATACCCTTCATATCATAGACCTCGTATACAATTCTGTTGAGCCCGCTTCGGATGCAAAAGATTTTGCACTTAAAATGTTTAGTTACCTACAAAATCGGCAGACTATTTCTACAGATAAAGCACTTGTCGCTATTAAAAAGGAAGCAGGATTGTTGATGTAGGATTTTTCATAAACTCCAAGGAAAGCTTACTGATGAAGAAGTCATTCCTCTTTTTATCTTTTTATCTTTTTTATGCCTGCCAAAAAGTACTCCATGTCACAGAGGTCAAATCACAGCACTATGAAGTAACATCTGTACTCATATCTTTTTAGAACAGCCAGACAGCTAGACATTTTAGCTCAGAAATTTAATAGTAATTACATTACGATAAAAAGTATATTAGACAATTAACTTTTAAACACAATCTTATTTTAATAATATGAGTGAGGTTTTTATTGCGGTGAAACACCATATTATAGGTAAATAACTGATAATCAATGGCTTCCTTTTTTTGCGTATTATACCTAAAAAAATGACATTTAGAAAATAAAAAATTTAATTCGAAACTTTTTTGAAAAAGATCAAAGTTTCATTTTTCTAATTGGATTATTTTTCTCATTTTTGTAGTCCCCCATTATTGAAACCTTTTCATATCAACTTGATTTTATGAGAATGATATAATGGCTAAACTGTTCCTTTTTTGTGCAGTTTTCTCTATCTTACTGATACTTAAGATTCTACACACTTTTACGGGATATTTTTTTTGAATCTCAGTGGATAACTGAAATTGAATCTGGAGAATGTTAAAAACTTACGACACAGTCTGGGACAGCTGTCTACGTACTATTCGTAGAAATGTGAATAACCAGAGCTTTAAAACTTGGTTCGAACCGATTCGGGCTGTTCGCTTAGATCAGGATGCTCTAACGATTCAGGTACCCAATAAATTTTTTTATGAATGGTTGGAAGAACATTACGTATCGTTGCTGAAGATGACCATTCGTCAAGAGCTTGGCGACCAGGGTCGTCTTGAATATCAAATCTTAATGGGGCCTAAGCGAGATACCGCAAGTATCCCCAAACCCTCTTCCTCGACTCCCAGAAGAGATATGAATATGCCCGGAGCTGTTGATACGGGGAATATCAAAAATCCATTTGTAATACCGGGTATTAAAAAACTAAAAATCGACCCTCAACTCAACCCGAGTTATACTTTTGATAATTTTATTGAAGGAGATTGCAATCGATTGGCCAGATCAGCTGGATTTGCAGTAGCGAATAAACCAGGAGGCACGGCATTCAACCCATTAGTGATCTTCGGCGATGTAGGATTAGGTAAGACACACCTGGCTCAGGCTATTGGCAATGATGTCATTACTAATGGTAGTAACAAAACGGTACTCTATGTTTCGTCTGAAAAATTTACCAATCAGATAATTGAGTCCATTAAAAATAATGCGGTTAATGACTTTGTAAATTTCTATCAGTTGGTCGATGTGTTGATTGTAGATGATATCCAGTTTTTGGCCAATAAAGTAAAGACACAGGAGATTTTCTTCCATATTTTCAATCAGTTGCATCAGAATGGCAAACAGCTCATTTTGACATCTGATCGCCCACCAAAGGATTTGGACGGCATGGAAGAACGACTGATTTCTCGTTTCAAATGGGGACTATCGGCGGATTTAAGCACTCCGGCACTTGAAACGAGAATGGCTATCCTTGAATCCAAAATGACTCAGGAAGGTTTGGATATTCCTTATGATGTTATTGAATTCATTTGCTATAATATCAAAAATAATATCAGAGAGCTGGAAGGAGTATTGATCTCTCTCGTTGCGCAGTCTATGCTCAACAGGCGCGAAATCGATCTTGACCTAGCGAAAGAAGTCATCAAAAACTTCGTTAGCCAGATGTCCAAGGAAATTACCGTCGAATTTATTCAGGAACTCGTAGGTGATCATTTTGATGTTTCAGTAGATAAGCTGAAAGGCCAAACCCGAAAGCGATCCATTGTTATTGCCAGACAACTTTCCATGTATCTCGCTAAAAATCTGACTAATAAATCACTGAAGTCTATCGGAGAAAATTTCGGAGGTCGGGATCATAGCACCGTGATATACTCTTGTAAAGCAGTGCAGGATCTTCTTGATACGGATATGATTTTTAAAGATGCTGTAGTCGATCTGGAGAAAAAGATAAAAATGAGTCTTAACGAGAAATAAAATTTGACCCAAAAATTTGACCCACCCTCAAATTTGATAAAAATTGAAGATTTTTATAATTGATCTTCTTCTTTTTTTACTAAAATCAATGTCTGCTCTTTTTCCAATGCGCATTTTCGCGTAAGCCTATGTAATATACGGGGTGATCCCTAGTTTTTTGCAATATGTTTAAAGTGATACACTTACGTATCTATTTTAACAATTTCCGTGAAACTGGACTCATATTTGATTTGGAGAAATATATCTTCTCTATTAATAGCTTATCAAAAATTTAAACAAGCGAAAAGCTATTGATTTTTATCCTAAAAAAATTCCCTCCATTATTTTAAGATGTTCAAATTGTAAATGCCGATTCATCGGTATCATGTTGATGCAATGTCAAGTAATAAATCTTTATAAAAGTATTATGAAAATTAAAAAAGGACTAAATCAAAAAAATCTGATCAGATCGAGCATATCAGATTATGGGGTTTTCTTAATCGGAATGATCCTGGTGATCCTCAGTACTTTTAGCGACCTTAATCAAAATAGTAAAACCGGGCAACATATTCCCAAAGAACAAGAAAATCTTAAGGCACCTTCTCCGGCACTGGAAGAGATTAGCATCCTTAAAAAAGAAGAATATCTTGTAAAATTTGACGCAGTAAAGTAAAGTGTAGTTTGAAATATTTCATCTGATAAATAAATTGTTATTCG
>JBLHJZ010000604.1:0-3478 GCA_047619515.1 Saprospiraceae bacterium
CTCCTTATTTCCTTTAACCACTTGTTTTCCTCTGATAGATAATTTCTTTCAATTGCCCAATTCTTTTCTTAGAATATTCCCGGTATTATCAATTCAATTCCCTTTTTATAGGCTGCGTCAATATCAACCTTGATGGTCTCCTGACTTTTCAGAAAACCTCCATTTGATAACAAAACCATTATTATAATAATTCGATTGAACCTCATGATAGGACAAAGGTATAACGCTTTGTGTAGTTTTGCAACTAATTTTTACGATTTATAACTTAAAAATACGTTGTATAGGTATAGGGTATTGATAATGAACACTTTATAGCTGTAGTTTCTTGTATGGTATATGTGTTTTGATGTGAAAAGTGGTCAGGTAGTCAGTAGGTCAAGTGCTGAGTCCCCACTAAAAAATCAAAATTTGAAACACCTAACTTGACAAAGCCATCATCATTTTGGGTTCTTATTATGTGGATGTGTTTAAAAAAAAATGTATTTTTAGAGTAGCGGTCAAGTGGTCTGTGCCCTTGCCCCTTTTCTCAATCTATATACTCAACCTCATGAAGGAAGCGAAAGCCGACGGAAATTTCAAAAGTAGTGTTGGTAATTTCTCGCTCGGAGAATGTCCGGTTGGAACCGGTATAAGGATCGTAGACATTTAGGATAGGCGGCTGGCGATAGGATTTGGAGAAATCCGGGTTTACAGTAAATTCTATAATAGCAGAAACATAATCAGAAACCGGAAACTCAAGACCTCCACCGATAGTAGCGCCATAATTCCAATTTCTGACAAAAGCATCAAAGGGGTAGATAGGATAAACAAGATTAAAATCTTCATACTGGTCTAAATTAGTATCAATCGTATAATCTCCCCTGAACCCAAAGAGATAATACAGCTTCTTGTCTGCGCCCCAATCATATTTCTGTTTACCGCCGAGGGTTAGTGAAATATTATTGAACTTAAACTTCGTGGTCGGAGGCTTGGAAACAGTTCCGGTGACTACGTTTACAAAATTTCGGTTTCTGATAGCACTTCCTTTTACATGGTAGCCTATCTGAGCGAAAACCGCAAACTTATTCTCCTCCGGCGCAGTCTCAATGAATGCAATACCATGATAAGAAAAAAGCGGATCTCTTTGGAAATTATCCCATTTTTGAAAACTAGTAGTCAGCCCTCCTTTGACACCAAAAGCATAGCTCTGGGCAGAGGAGATTTGAATAGCAAAGAAAAGGCCTACCAATAAGAGTGTATATTTTTTCATGCAAATCATTTTTGTAAATACGTAAGAACAGACAAAAAACGAGTTACCGTAAATATGCTGTTTGCTTATAGTTGGGTTTAAAAAATTCTCAATCGTTGTCCGATACTAATAGTATTGCTGGTCAAATTGTTTAATCGCTTAATTGCCTCGACCGTAGTTCCGTACTTTCTCGAAATACTAAAAAGCGTATCTCCTTTGACGGCCAAATAGTAAACCCCTGTGACGGGCTGCTCAATTACTGGAACATCGATTTCGGTGTTGTCAATAACTGGTTCAGGTTTATCGTCCGGTAAGGTAGGTTTGTCTTCCACAACCGGCGCATCAAAAATCTCTGAGTCTGGCGTTTCCGGGACAATGTCTTCATCAAACTCCTCGTCGTCTACAGTACTTGTAGGTATTTCGATTTCAATCGTCTCTTCCTCGAAATCATCCTCTACCCCTTCTGTTTCGTCAAAGGTATTAGATTTTGACTGAAGTTTTGGAACCTCATCTTTACTTATTTTAAACCATCCTCTGATTTTGATTCGTTCACCGACTTTAGGGTTTGAATTTTTAGGTAACCTGTTCTTCTTTTCTAGCTTGCTTAGTTTAACACCATATAATTGTGAAATATCAAAAAGAGATTCTCCTTCCTGGACGTAATGCCATTTCTTTTTGCCCCTGAAGTTTGATCGTTTGTGTTGAAGAAATACACGGGTATCTTTTTTGAGCTTTTGGTTTTTGTAAGTGATCCGCTCATTGTATTTGATAATTCTATTAGCAGAAATATTGGTGCGTTCGGCAATTTCTGCTATTGTTTCTCCTTCGGTGGCCAGCGTTATTTTGATATCGTTGACGAATTTGATATGAAGTCGTTCATATTTATCGTTGGATTTGCCACCGGTAGCGATATCGATAGAAGACATTTTATCGAAGCGGTAAAGTTCTGAAGCCTCAACGACACGGATCAATTTTTCCGCATAGGTAGGGCTGGTGGCGTATCCCGCCTGTTTTAATCCTCTTGCCCAGGCTTTATAGTCTGTAACAGGCAAACTAAACAGGAATCCGTAACGATACCTTTTGTTGGGGTCTCGCAAAAATTCAGAATGTGCAATATAGGAGGCGTCAGCATTTTTATAAACTCTAAAACATGATTTTGTCAATTTTCCGTTCTCATCGTAATCATCATCCTCGATATAATAGGTTTTCCCGTTCCAGGTGCTGTGGCATTTTATACCGAAATGGTTGTTCGCTTTTCTGGCAAGCGTACTATTACCATCTCCTGATTCAAGTATACCCTGAGCGAGTTTTATACTTGCAGGGACACCGGTTCTTTCCATTTCACTGATCGCTACCTCTTTGAAACGAGCGATGTATGCCTCCCTGGCTGGTGTCTGCGCGGATAAGATGGCAGGGAGTAAGGTGATCAGGAGCGAGAATATAATATTGCGTTTCCTTAACATAGGTTTTTTGTTTTAAGTCTGCTGGGCTAATGCAAGCCAGATAAGGTTTTATGGTACTACATCAGATATCCTGAGGGTGGTTTGTGGAATCTAATTATTAAATTTATTTCCAAAATAATATAAACTTGGACTTCCAAAGGCTGTTTGCAAGAATTTGTTTTCTATATTTAACGTATTTTTAATTTAAAGTTTAGATGAAAGCAATTCAAGTCATATTCTTTTTAATCCTGATCAATTCCTGTAAAAATACAAACTCCACGGAAACTGCAAAGAATTCGGCTGTAGAAGTTGATACTTTGGTACAAGAGCAGGCACCAGTACAAGAAGAAATATTGTTGTATGCGGCAGTGGATAAATTAAGGCTGCGTAAAGAACCGGGATCAAAAAGCCTTGTATTAGAACAGATTGAAGAAGGCGGAGCGCTTATTTTTTTAAATGAAAAGACTGCTTTTACAGAAAAGAAAAAAATAAGGGATCAATGGCGTGATGAGCCCTGGCTGAAAGTAAAGGCGGAATCGGAAAATATCGGATGGGTTTTTGGAGGTGCCGTTATTGATGAGGCTCCGAAAGAAGACCTGAGCAAAACACCTTATGATGATTGTAATGCCAGGTTTGTAACAAATAGGGATGAGGGTGTTTTGTATGATTGTTATAAAAAAGTAGCTCAACAGCAATTGGTAAATGACGCCCGCTATATTAAAAAAACGGACACCGGATATCAGGTAACTTTATTGAGTGGAGAGACAAGAAATCTGGTAAATGATAATAGTGATCATTCAGCGGAAGG
>JBLHJZ010000605.1:0-3471 GCA_047619515.1 Saprospiraceae bacterium
CGTTTTCAAATCTACGTTCCAGGGTTGCTAGTTGCCTGGAAGGATCGAGTGCCGCATTACCCAATTCGACGAACTGTTCAGGATTGTGAAAACCTGCGGCTCTATGGATGAGGGTTCCATCAGCAGCGATAAATAAGAGTGTCGGATATTGTGCGACTTTGTAATCCCGGGCAAGTTGTGGCCCTTCTCCTTTTTCCATGTCAATGGTGTAATTGACAAAAGTCTGATTATAAAAATCGGCCACTTCTTTTTTGGGAAAAACATCTTTGACCATCAACTTACAAGGCCCGCACCAGGTCGTAAAGGCATCTACAAAGATGAGTTTATTTTCTTCTTTAGCTTTTTGAAGCACTTCCGTCCAGCCGGTTTCTTGAAATTTAATGCTGTTTTGAGCAAAGAGAATGGATTGACTAATCAGTAAGGTAATAGCCAGTAATATTCCTTTCTTCATCTATAATGATTCTTTAAGTTTACAGATTTTTAAATATAGGGGTTTTTTCATTCCTGATTTCTATATATCAGGGTTAATCAAAAACTAGCTTTTCTCAATCTTTTCAATCAAGGCCTGAATACCGCGTTCTACATTCTTTTGGCCATCAGCCAGTTCAAGAGATTTATTAGCCATAGATAAGGCATCTGATTTTTTGCCATTCATCATTAGCACTTCTGCATAAGTATAGTAATACTCAAACTCCCCGCCATTCTCCGCTGCCTTTTTCGCCAGTTTTTCTGCCAGTTTCATAGCATTTTTATCTTCTGCAAAAGAACCTTTAAGATCTTTTGTAAGGTTGTGAAGTTCTTTTGCATTATTTTTCACCGTCTTCTTTGCGTAATCATTACAAACCTTCACATACTTTTTAGCGTTTTTCGTTGCACGAAAATAGTTCATATCTGCCTGGTCAGCAAAAACAGCTGCATACTCCCGACAATGGGCTTTCATCTTGGCTTTAGCCTCATCGTGTAAAGATTCAATTTCAAATTCCAGGGCTTTTTTTGAGGTTTGCTTACAGGCATCTTTTATTTTTTGTGTCACCGCTTCCTTGGATTCTTTTGCTTCAATCGCTGACCTATGTTGAATCAGTAAGTCAAAAATCCTGGAATCCGCTTCCACCGTAGATTCGTAAATAAACTTTAGATTGAAATCCGAGGCAAGATCATTCTGGCTATCCAGGTAATCATTAGCTATTTTCAGGCTAGGTTTACCGGCTTTGTTCAAGGCTTTTACATAATTATAAACCAACTCCGGGTCACGATCTCCGGTATCATACTTTTCAGCATATTGTCCACTCTTATCTGTTTTTCCCAAAACGGTTCTGCCCATTTCAATAAATTGTTCAACCTGTCTTCCGCCTTTAGTCTGATAAATGGTCTCTCCGTCACCATCAATATAATACAAAGTGGGATAAGCAGAAACAGGATATTTTTGTTGAAACTTTTTCCCTTCCGGTTTTTCCATGTCTATCTTCATACAGATAAAATTGGCATTATAAAACTCTCCGACCGATTCGGCAGTAAAGACAGTTGCAGCCATTCGTTTACATGGTCCGCACCAGGTGGTGAATGCATCCACGAAAATAGGCTTATCCTGTGTTTTTGATTCTTCCAGCGCCTCTTCCCAGGTACCATGAAAAAACTCAATGCCTTCGGCAATTGATTGACTAACACTAATAATAAGAAGTAAAAGCAATATGCAATATTTCATAATTCAATTTTTTTATTTTTTAACTGATACTAAGATAAAAAGAATCCCTTTCTAATGCGCTTGTAGTTTTGTATTTAATACAACAAAAGCATAGGATTAAGAGAATTTTAACAAAAGGCTATCTGTCAAACGGTCTATCTACTCTCCGCTTCTCTTTTCTTCTGAAAAGATTTAACCAATTCTTCGGGAGAAATATCAATGTTCTTCAATAATTCTTTTACTTGATCTGCGTATTCATGATCCGGATATTTTATAAGGAATTCATTATAATATTTCTTCGCGCCTTCAATATCCCTCATTTGATTATCACAGGTAAAGCCTTGTAAAAATAACGCTATCGAAGCTCTTTTATGCGTGCTATACTCCTTTTTCATTCTTTCCCAGTAGTCAATGGCTTTTTTGTACTCTTTTATTCCGACGGAAACTTCTCCTGCCCGAAAAAGGTAACCTCCGCTCAATTCATCTTTAGGGAAAGCATTTATGTATTGGATACTCTTTTCGATCAATAAATTAGCTTTAGCGTTATTGATCGTTGTGGAGGTATTACTTTTCAGCACCTCTTCTAATTGATCTAGTTCACTTTTTAATACTTCCTTATCGACTTTTTCGTTTGCCATCGAAGCAGCTTGCTCTGAGGGTTCTCCACAGGCAACAACCATTATCATCGAAAAAAATAAAATAATACGAATCATGTTTATATGTTTTTTATAAAATTGGTAAAAATCATACCACAATATACCTGTTACCTACCAAGAAATATTAATAAACCCGCACTTTTAAACTTTAGCCCAACACAGGGGTCAAATCACTAAATCAATTCAGGCATGGTAAGTACTCCGGATAAAATTAAACATCTTTATTGGCGAAGTGGTTTTGGACTTAGTCCGATAGAATGGGAGAATGTCAAGGATCAATCTCTTAGGGAGAGCTTAGATCAAATCTTCCTCAAATCTTCTCCTGCACACGAAATAAGTGGAAACTACGAAAATAGAACAAGAAGAGCATTTAATACACTGGATAAAGAAGAACGAAAGGTAGCGTTGAAGCAAGAAAGACAGCTCGTTCTTCAGCAGAATGTAGATTGGGTAATACGAATGGCCGATCCTACTGAAAGTGCGCTCCTTGAAAAAATGTGTCTTTTCTGGCATGGCCATTTTGCCTGTATCTCCAAAGGATCGAAACTCGCTTACCAACAGCTAAATACCATTCGGGCACATGCGCTCGGAAATTTCAAAGCTTTCGTTCACGCGATGGCTAAAGATGTATCAATGATCCGGTTTTTAAATAATCAACAAAACAGGAAACAACAACCCAACGAGAATTTTGCACGGGAACTCATGGAGCTTTTCACTATAGGTCATAGTAATTATACCGAACAAGATATCAAAGAAGCCGCCAGGGCTTTTACCGGTTGGTCGAGTGATCAGGGAGGGGATTTCAAATTCAAAAAAAGCAATCACGATTATAGCTTAAAAACATTCATGGGTCAAACTGGGAATTTCGACGGCGGAGATATTATTGATATTATTCTCTCGCGTAAAGAAACAGCTCAGTTTATCACCCGTAAAATTTATCGTTTTTTTGTAAACGATCGAATCGACGAACAACATGTCGCTGAGCTATCAACAAGATTTTATAACGCTGGCTACGATATCAAAGACTTAATGTTCACGATTTTTTCAGCTGACTGGTTTTATGAATCTAAAAACATTGGAGTGAAAATAAAATCTCCGGTAGTCCTACTCGCCGGAGTGATGCGTTGTCTACAT
>JBLHJZ010000606.1:0-3470 GCA_047619515.1 Saprospiraceae bacterium
ACACCTTTTACGATATGGATACTTGAGATATTGGGTAATGCAGTGTCTTCGAGATAATCAGGAACAATGGTATCTTCTTTACCTATTATAAATAAAATAGGGCATTTTGCTGCTGTAAGTATTTCCGTACTATCACTTCTTCCAATCATAGCTTCGAGACTTGCGATGATATTTTGACTAGTATATTTTGCTGCGGCAAAAACTAATTTTGCTAATTCGAGGTGATTACTGCTACTGTATGTTGGTGTAAAAAGAGCAGGAATCAATTGCTTGACATAATAGATAGGCCCATTTTTTTGTATAAACTCAATGTTCTTTTTACGGCCTTCCTTTTTTACTGGGGTATCCTCATAAGGATGCGAATGAAATAAACAAAGCCCTTTTAGTAAGTTTTCATAGTTTTTAGCAAATTCAAGTGCTACATACCCGCCCATCGAATGGCCGATGAGTATCCCGTTTTTTATATTTAAATCCTTAAAAACGGCATAAACTACTTCTGCAAACCGGGCAATAGAATAATCTTTGATTTGTTCGGAATTGCCAAATCCTGGAAGATCTATCCTGACGATATATTGTGATGGAAAGCGGGTGAGAAGACTATCCCAAACCGAGCTATCTTCACAAAAACCATGAACAAAAATTACCGGAAGTCCTTCGCCAACCTGCGTATAACTGGCTATTTTTTTATTTTCGAAATTGGTGATATTCATCAAGTATATTTTGGAACGTCAGATCATAAAGAGGGGCTAAATTACTCCAATCATATCGGGCTACAAAATTAGGAAGCTGTTCTTTATTTGTTTTGTCTTTAAAATATAATACGGCCTGTTTGAGCTTTTGGTGAAAATCAGCTTCATCCGCATAAAAATATTTTTCCTTTAGATCGTTGGATATATGTTCAGGATAGGCCAGTCGACTTGGAAGTATGGGGTGATTTTGGCAATAAATGGCCTCAACTACACTGCCACCAAAAAAATCCTGATTACTGGTTACCGGCGAAATATCTGCTCTCCACAACCAATCCGCATAAGCTTCAAACCCTTTAACATAACCAAAGTGTAATAGCTCTTGCTTAAAAATAGTATTTATTTTTTCAAAAACGGTTGGCGATTGCTGGTAATTTTCACCTAATACGATTAGTTTAAAATCCAGATTTTCTGCTTTTAGAAAACAGAGTGCCTTATAAAAGGCTTCCGGATTTTTATCGTATTCCCAACGATGATTCCATAATAAAACGGGTAGCTCATTTTCTTTTTTGACCCGGAAGGCATCAAATATTTTTAAATCCACCCCCAGATAGAGGAGGGCTGATTTTTTTCGAATGGCATCTATATTTTGCAATTCCCGATAATCAGGAAACTGATTTAAAAACCGGGGAAGACTTCTTAAAAATGAATCTAGATGATATTGAGAATTATAAAAAATATAATCAGCAGCCAGGGCAGAAGTATAGTTGATAAAACCATAATGGTTATCCCGGCGGAGTGAAACATCCTGATCAGTAGGAGACCAGGGATAGGTGATCTGATTTTCATGAAAATATAGCGCAACAGGAATATTATTTATCTCCTTTCGGAGTAAAGAGACAAAAGTCGAAAGATCAAGCATATCACTAGCCAGTATCAAATCCGGCTGGTAATTATTTTTTTTAAAAGTGTTCGCCAGACTAACTGCTCCCCCATACATTCGCCACTTCCAATGACGACCAGGCAGGGACAATATTTCCACATTATGTTGGGAATATTGTTGATAACCACAAGCCCATTTTTTATGACTCCCGGAGAAGAATGGTTCGACGATTAGTATTTTCATTTTCAAAGCTAAAAAATTAAACGGTCAAGTTTCCTCAAAATACGCTGAACATTATATCTTTACCAATGATGGCTAAACAATCCAAGGCACTTTCTCCAAATCAAAAAGCGATCAAAAGATTGCTTAAAAATAAACCAGCCGTCTTTGGTTTATTGACCATTATTATGACTTTTTTTATCGCCATCTTTGGTTATTATCTCGCCCCGGATTCCACACCAAATGCCAATGACCAGATTTCGGAAGTTGCGCTGGTCGATCCGGGTTTTGAAATCATGATGTTGAAAGTACGCAAAAACAGGAATACTAGAAATACTTCTTTTTTCGGTCACCTTCTTTATGGTACCCCTTCTGAATATAAAATGATTCCGGTCAATTATTTTGCCTTCGAAAATGATAGTCTGCGTATTGAAATCTATAGGGGATTAGAAAAATCAGGGGAGTTACTCAAAGGAGAAAGTATAAAAATTGGTCTTGCAGATATTATATTTCCGCTTTTCGCTGAAAAAGGAAGTGTTCAACCAAACGGTGATAATATTAGGATCAGGACTATTAATGACCAAATCGAGATCGTTTCAATTGCTGATTTACAAGGAAGGGTTCGAAAAGAGCAATTATTCAAAAAGAAATTTTACCTAGGTACGGATAAATATGGCCGGGATATGTTGAGTCGCTTGATTCTCGGTGTTCGGATTTCACTGGCAGTGGGCTTTATAGCGGTGATTATTTCATTGACCATAGGTATCGTATTAGGGGCATTCGCAGGTTATTTTGGAGGGAAAGTGGATGATTTTATTATGCTGATTATTAATACCGTTTGGTCTATTCCAACATTATTATTAGTTTTTGCTATTGTACTTGCCTTAGGTAGAGGAGTGGGGATAATATTTTTGGCAGTGGGATTGACGATGTGGGTAGAGGTAGCAAGAATAGTAAGAGGCCAGGTGATGGCTTTGAGAGAAATACAATTTGTAGAAGCTGCCCAAAGCCTGGGTTTTAAAACCTGGCGGATAATCAGTAAACACATTCTGCCCAATATACTAGGTCCGGTAATGGTCGTCGCCGCCGCAAATTTTGCTACCGCAATCCTGATTGAAGCCGGGCTGAGTTACCTTGGTTTTGGTATCCAGCCACCCACCCCTTCCTGGGGAAATATGCTAAATGAGAACTATGGAATGGCAATCGGAGGAAAACCACTTTTGGCACTGATCCCCGCCCTTGCTATTATGTTGATGGTTCTTGCTTTCAATCTGGTCGGAAACGGGTTTAGAGATGCATTGGATGTGAAGACTAAAATATAAAAGAGATAGCCGGATTTAACCTAACTACTTAAAACTAATTTTGTACATTTATTAAAGATAACCGAATTAGGCGCCTTATATTAAAGCAAAAGTAATGTCCAAGTTTTCTAAAATAAAAAATGAATTGTCAAGACTAGAACAACTAGAACGGGAATTACACCTTAAACAGCTACAGATTAATCGCTTGTTGAATATTACCCAGGCAATTAATAATAATGTTAAAGAAGATGGTCTGTATAAAATGTACAACTCTTTTTTAAGCTGGGAAATGGGCATCAAGAAGATGGCACTTTATGTGAGGAGCAGAGAAGGCAAATGGTATTGTGCTTCTACGATCGGTATTGATGAAAAACTGGCCAA
>JBLHJZ010000607.1:0-3455 GCA_047619515.1 Saprospiraceae bacterium
ATAGTGAGCCAAAACAGGTAAGACCACAGTTTAGCACTTAATCCATTTTGTTGATCGACCCGAAGTGTGGCAGCAACTTCACTGGAGATTATTGGCTCAGATGAACCCGCTTTTCTCAATTGTATTTTTATATCCGGTTGCCCCGTTGCTTGTATTCCGACTGGTATTGAAGTAAGTTTAATACCTGCCATACTGACCCAACCATTATCCTGTCCGTTTTCTATGATTTTATAATCATTGGCTTTTATTTTCCCATCTAAATCTTTTATCGGATTGATATCAATAAAGTATAGGTTGTCTTTTTTATAAATCTCAGCCGTGGGTATTTGAAGTTGCTTACTCTGTATAAGTACCGTTTTAAAACCGCCTGCTTGCGTACTTCCCCATCCAATCATTCCTATCCCGATCAAGACCAAAATTGGAGCGGCATATTGTTCCAGAAATTTTATACTTTCAGTCCCTCTCCAGATAAAGAAAATATTTATAAACCAAAAAATAGCAAAGCCAATAAATTTACCGATAGATAAACCGGCCACCCCGTCAATACCTGCCACTGCACAGTAAATCGCATAAATTGCTAATCCCCCAATCCAGGTTTGAACGCCGAACCATCCACAAGCAACAATGGCCCGGACAATAGCAGCAATATGGATTCCATTGATCCCAAAAGAAGCGCGGCCAATGACCGGAAAAGGAATGCCGTATTTGACGCCAGCGTGTCCGTTGAGTACCATTGGTATGGTAATTATGATATTTGCAAGGCCGATTATGACCAAAGCTTCAATCCAGGACATACCGTCAAGGATCATATAAGAAGCCAGCAAATAGGTCGGTATACACACAGCCATTCCGACCCAAAGCGCTGCCAGGTGCCACTTAGTCCAGGTGCGTTTTCCTTTTGGAACCGGGGCAAGGTCTTCACTATATAAATCCGAAGCCGTGAGATCTTCTTTTAATTCAATGATTTCTTCTTCCATATATTTTTTTGCGGAGCTACTTTTTAACGCCTTACTCGTAACAATATTCGTCTGCTATTTCAAGTACTTTAGACATAATTTCCATCCCTTCATCAATCTGTTCTTTTGTAATACAAAGAGGTGGAACAATAAAAATGAAATTCCATTTTACAAAAGTAAACATACCTAATTCTCTAATTTTTGCTGCGATCCGAATACTTGCTTCGCTATCTTTAGGTTTGGCATTCCAAGGAGTAATGGGTTCCTTTGTTTTTCTATTTTTGACCAATTCGATACAACCCAATAATCCTGTATTCCTAAAGTCTCCGATAGAAGGATGCTTTTCTTTGAGTTCGGCAACTTTGTGTTCTATATAAAGTCCCATTTTCGCAGCATTATTGACCATATCCTCAATAATCATAATTTTTATATTCTCCAAGGCAGCGGCACAAGATGTAGGGTGTGCAGAATAAGTTAAGCCGATGATTAATGGATTTTCATCAAAATGTTTGGCAATCGTATCTGTAACGATGGTCCCGCCAAGCGGAAGATAACCGGAAGTAAGCCCTTTGGCTACACACATAATATCCGGAGTAACATCGTGGTGGTTGACTCCGAACCATTTTCCAGTCCGTCCGAATCCACTCATTACTTCATCAGCAATCAATAAGATGCCATATTTGTCAGCAATTTCACGTAGTCGTTTCCAATAAAAAGGCGGATATTTGATACACCCGGAAGTACCGGACTCCCCTTCGAAGATCATTGCTGCTATACTGTCCGGGTTTTCAAAATTAATAACCCTTTCGAGATGTGCCAAAGCCATTTCACCACACTCTTCGATAGAAGAAGTATTCCAGGGACAACGGTAAAAATAAGGGTTTTCAACGTGGATAAAATTAGGAGCTGCTTGGCTATCTACCGCATGTTTTCGAGGATCGCCTCCAGCAGAAATAGCAGTGTAAGTAGCTCCATGATAAGCTCGATATTGGCCGATGATCTTTGGTCGACCCGTATAAATGCGGGCTATTTTTATAGCATTTTCTATTGCTTCTGCACCATTAGTCGTGAAAAAGGTTTTAGTTAGATTACCTGGTGTAATCTTAGAAAGTAGCTTTCCCAATTCCCCTCGGACCTCTGTTACCATTCCCGGATTGACATAACTGACAGACCTCATCTGCCTCATTACAGCCTCTGTAATCCTTTGGTTGCCATGACCTATATTGACATTCATAAATTGAGAGGAGAAATCGATATATTTCTTCCCGTCACTATCGTACAAATAGACCCCCTCGGCCTTTTCAACGTGTATAGGGTTTAGACCACTTTGTTTGGTCCAGGAAAAGAGGGTATAGTCCTTACAGTTTTGAATAATCTGTAGCTTATCGGTTTGCGATAATTCCATATCAAGGTTTTTTAAGGAGGTTATTTGATATTAAACCTTTTTCTTTTACCTAAAAGAATTGCAAACTGTTGCTAACTCATCCAATTAGTTTTATCCTCCGGGTTCCATTTGGCAGTTGTCTTTTTATTTTGAGTCCAAAACTCAATCGAGCTACGGCCGGTAATATCCCCTACGCCAAATTTGGATTCATTCCAGCCTCCAAAGGAAAAGGGTTCCCGGGGAACCGGTACGCCAATATTAACACCCACCATACCTGCGTTGGCTTTTTCCATTACTCGTTTTGCAAGACCACCGCTTTGGGTAAAGACCGCTGCAGCATTTCCGTAAGTAGAACTATTTTCAATGCTAATTGCTTCGTCCAGATCTTTGGCGCGGATTATTGAAATTACTGGTCCGAAAATTTCTTCTTTTGCGACTTTCATATCCGGCGTTACGTGATCAATAATCGTCGGGCCAACGTAAAACCCCCCCTCTTTTCCAGGAATAGATACATTGCGTCCGTCCACTAATACCTTCGCGCCCTGCTGCTCTGCTTCTGTAATATATGCTTCGATTCGTTCTTTTGCCTCTTTGCTGATTACCGAGCCCAGATTATCACCGGCTTTTATCATTTTTACTTCTTCGACCATCCGGTCAATTATATGTTGAACCGTATCCACGCCAACCATTACCGAAGCGGCCATACAACGCTGACCGGCACATCCGGACATGGAGGCGACTACATCACTGGCCGTCATTTGAGGATGGGCATCCGGTAGGACGATCAGATGGTTCTTTGCACCACCTAGGGCTACACAACGTTGGAGGTTGGAACAGGATCGGCGGTAAACAATCTTTGCCACCCGTGTAGAACCGACAAAGGAAACCGCTTTTATATCCGGGTGATCGCAAATAGCTTCGACGACTTCTTTGCCGCCGTTGACCACATTAAAAACGCCATCCGGTAAGCCAGCTTCTTTGAGTAATTCGGCCATGCGCATTGCACTTAAAGGTACCAATTCTGAGGGTTTAAGCACCATGCAATTCCCGAGCACCAACGCATTGGGGACTGTCCAATGCGGCACCATATTCGGAAAATTAAAAGGCGTAATAGA
>JBLHJZ010000608.1:0-3454 GCA_047619515.1 Saprospiraceae bacterium
TAGGCTGTTCAAAACTAGTAGTTTTTAAAAGCCAATTCCGATCATTGCTTTGATACGCTGAATGCCAAAAGCTTGGTGGAACGGCCTTATTCTTTTTAGCGGAAAAAGTGCAGAAAATCCGTTAAGAATTCTAAACTGTTTGAGCCTGATCAAATTTTAAATATGAGCTAAAAACTACCATAATCTGGATTGTATAATCAAAAATGTAGTGATTTGGCGAGTTTTTAGAATTTAGGGTTTTGTGTACTTTTGGAGTGTTAAGAAAAGAATACAGCCTTGGGTTTTTGGTCCTTTTTTGCCAAGAAAAAAGGACATAGAAAATTTATTACAAGTTTTAAACCTCAAGGGTCTCGACCTTTTCATTAGCAAGATATCCACAGAGCCTTTCCATCGCTATCCCCAGGCCATGCTTCGAGATCGCCGTATACACCAACCGATACTGCCCACGTTTCGCATTTTCAAAACCATCAGCCGGTGTAATTAATACCTTCGTTTTTTTATAAATATCCAGCCATAAATCGGTCTCAGCCTCTTTTGTGGGAGTATGCAGCCATCCTGATAAATCAATCCAAACAAAGAGGCTTCCCCGGGAAGGAGCATAGGCAACGCCCGCGGATCGGAGATGCTTTACCACTACCGCATAAGAAGCCGTCAGCGCCGCCTGGTTTTTTTCAATATAATCCGCCATGAAATCATGATCACCCAAAACCATTTGGAAAATCCACTGGGTATAATTGGACACCATATGCGGTGCATTGAGATTATTATAAGCTTGTAGAAATTGCTCATTAAGGGAATAGACCGCACCGACCCGAAAACCCGAAACGCCGATATCCTTGGACAGCGAATACCAAAGATGAAGATAGTCGCTCTGCTCATCCTGCATGATCTCTGCGAAGGAGATAAAGTCGACGGCTTTAGTGTAATCACCCGCAATCTCAGGATGTGTGGTGTCGATCAGAGACAGGCCATAAATCTCATTGACAATCAAATGAATATTATGCGCCAGACACCATTTTGTGATCTTTTGCAGCTGTTTGTAAGAATACATTCCCCCGGTCGGATTATCCGGATTAGTGAGGACGAGCATCCGAAACCGCTTGCCCTGGGATTCAATATCCGCCAGTGCTGCATCCAGATGAGGGATTCTTACGTTTGGTCCATCTATAATCTCCGAGATATCCTCATGTGTGATAAGGTCGTAACGTTCGATGGCTGCTTTATTGTTGATGTCTTGCTTATAGACGGGGTAGGAAGGTGCCGGAAAGACCGCTACGTCTCCAGGATTTCCCAATATCCAGGAAGTCACTTCGACAACCGGAGTTGCACCTGCAGAACAGGCAAGATGATTCGAATTGATCAGGCGCTTGGTCAGAAAACGACTGATAAATCCAGCCAAGGCTTCCCTGAAAACCGGCGCACCCATTGAGGAAGTATAATTGGATACCCAGTCCGGAATTTCATTTTCTTTTACCAGAGACGCTATTTTTTCTTTGAGCAGATACCAGCTGAGGTTATTTTCCGCCATATTGAGGAGCAGGGCACCGTCGGGATTTTCCGTCGGGTGAAAAATATTCTCGGTAGCTTCCCCGTAGATTTCCATGTCGACGCGGAGAGAAGTATTGGAGGCTTGATCGCCTCGGAGAGAAAGGGATGATTTGTTAGTCATATCAGAATTGCAATGCTTTTGTATAAAGGTAGTAAATATAGCATTATTCCTTTGCAATTTTTACCCGTTGAGAAACCGCATCCAACCATAGATAACTAAAATTCGCTCCGGCATTTCCATGACAACTCATACAGCTTCGATTACTAAATTGCTGATTGTCCATTCCTGCTATATTTTCTTTTGTGCAATAAGTAGACATGTAAGACTCGATCACCGTATTTCGCAAATATTCTGGTACCATGGTAAAACAATCGTCTCCAATTCCATTATCTGCACAGTTTTGGGGGTTGACGGCGCCTTCTTTATTTCTTCCATTTAACGGCCATTGGGCATCTACCAAAATATAATTTTCAAAAGGCGAACCGCCCTCTTTTTTTATTAGATTTTTAAAATTTTGGTTTTGTGTGGCCGCTTGCTCCTGAACCTTCACCAGCCTGGTCAACTGATTCGGTTGATCTCTTAATGCCGGAGAAAAACGATTTAAATCTACATTCGGACAATTAGCCACCATTTCGGCATCCGGCACTAAAAAGGGGATGTTCCAGCAATTTTCAGGCGCCACTTTTAAAGGATCGTAAAAAGTAGCCGGTAAATGAAGACTATCAAAGGGCGGCACATTTTCTTTATGTTCAAAAGTTATCCAAATCCATTGAGGAGCATAGTAAGTTTTTCTGGCAATATGCAAACCTATGAGCGCAACAGGAGCACGATAACAACTATCATTTTCAGCATCGTAAATCAGGAGATTGCGAACATAAAATTTCCTGCCGGCTTCCTCCAGGCTTGAGGCATCCGAATATTCACAATCCGGGCCAATACATAATTCCTTCCAGGCAGATTTTATTTCGATTGATCCTTGATTGTATTTTGAATCCATCCGGTTATCTGGAAAATCAACTTTATTTAGTTCGCCTTTCGGGCCGCTGGGGCTTAGGTTTACATTTGCGGCTCTGTTGAAGCTGGAATCGATTAGGAAATCAAACTCAGTTCGATTGAAGAGTACTTCATAATGAACGCGCTTCTGATTTCGGTCTACCAAAAATCCGAAAGCTCCTGCAAAAGCCTGTCCGGTTTCATTTACAACATCGCGGGTTTTAGTATCCATCGTAAGGACTAATTCATCCTCACATTGGCAATTTTTAGCTTTGGGAAAAGCCTGGGCCTGATTCCATTTTTGCCTTTTGGGATTCCAGTTGGGTACTTCCGGTTGAAAAACTTCAAAGGTTGGTTTATAAGTTGCCCAAACTCTAGGGCGATCGATATTACTGTTAAATGGCAAACTGGTATCAGGTTCTCCCCGTTGAGGAACATTATCTTTTCGGGATTTGTTGGGCCAGTTTAAGGAGATAAAAGTTTTCCAGGCATAACAATCGAACATTTCTTTTGTCGGAGCACCTCCCAATAAATTGAAAACGGTGCTTGGATTAAAAGGAACATCCTCTGGGAGCTGAGGGCTGAGTTTTGCAGGATTACAATAGGCATACAAGCTGTCCTTCAAGGCCTGAATTTCCTGTGGACTGGCCTGTTTGTTTACCGAATTTGCTTGCATAGCTTGTTCAGGTAATCGCTCGCAAAAAAGCTTCGTTCCTTCCTGCGCATAAGGATTTCGAATGTCATTTAAGGTTCGCACATAATCCGTATTAAAAGCAGGAGCATGGCAATTGACACAAAAGGAATTGACATTTGCCTGTACAGAATCATTTAGCATCTTTGCTTTTTCGGGAGGCATTCTTCGATCAAATACCTTTTTATGAAATCCATAAAACCAACCGCCTCCATAACAGT
>JBLHJZ010000609.1:0-3453 GCA_047619515.1 Saprospiraceae bacterium
TTCTTTATTTTTTCGTTAGTTCGAGCTTCAATTTGTTGTGTCGCTGTGTCTTTATTTACTCCTTTCTCCACCAATATTTCCTTAGCTGCTTCTAATTCCGTGGCTTTAAATTCTAATTCCTGAGTTTGAAATTCTAATTCCCGAGTTTGATTTTTATAATCCTTTAATGCCTTTTGAGCGGTATACATTTGATAAAAAGCAAAAGAAGTAAGAGTGGCCAATAAAATCCCAACGATGGTAAGGTTTTTAATTTTTGATCTTCTCTGAAGTTCTTTGTCTTGTTCTCTTTGTTCCTGAAATGCAATTAATCTATCTTCTTTGACTCTTCTTTTTTCGTAAGCTTCCAGGATGGGTTTTACCAAAGTATCATGAGAGATTTCATAGGTTCTGCCAAGCCTGGTATCTTCTGGCCTGATCAATCTACTGGCTAAAAGTTTTCCCAATAAATTTTCGTCGATGTTATAGGTTTCCTTGACTACTGCTTCTGCAACACCAATCCGTCTTTTACTCATGATAAGACCTTCCTCCAAAAGTTTGCGGGCAGACAACTGTTCCTCCTCAGTACCAAGTGAAGCAATCTGAGTACCGTAATAATTTTTTAAAATATTTTTAATCCCATTTTTATCGCCGAGATAATCGGGGGTTACGACAATATTTTTATTCCCCTTTTCTTGTTGCTCTTTTACTTTTTCCTCTATATGCTGACAAACGATTTGAAGTTGGAAAGATTCAATTTCGTCAAGCTCATTGCTCAATTCTTTTTGAATTTTTTGAATGGTCTCTGGAGCGAAACTAAAAGGTAGTGTGGTATAGTCAGCTCCTTCAAGAGTTGCTGGTTTTTCAATTGCTTCTGTAGCTTGTCTGGAATGTAAAGGTTTAAGCTCGTAACGATTTTGAAGTATAGCGGGGATTTCATAACGCAAGGAGTGTAATTCACTTACTCGATCAGAACGAATTGCAAAAACGACTTTTACTTCTGGGCCTCTATACCATTCCATAAGCTCTGTTGTTCGTTGAGCTCTGGGAACATTATTGAGTGCATCTTCAATATCTTCTGGTAGTCGACCATCAATCAAATCTCCAATATGAGTCGTCCATTCTTCCTGTACTTTTTTAGGATGATTGAACAGTTCTTCAAATTGATCAAATACCAATACCGGAATTGCAGTACCTCCTTTTTCGGTTTTAAAAGTGCAAGCACTGAGATGGTCCCATATTTTATTATTGGTCTTTCCTCCGAGTTTTTCCAGCTTCGTTGAATCGAGGAAAGGTTCAAGGGCATCCAAAACTGATTTTGAGGGAGAAATCGAAACGTTTTGCAATCTGATGAGCAATGGAAAAAAAAGTTGCTCTTCCAATAAAGGCCCGACTCCTGCTTGTAATAAGGAAGTTTTTCCCAGACCGGATTTCCCAAAAAGTACGACTACCGGTTTTATTTTAATGAGGTTGTAGAGTTCTTCTATTTCGCGACTTCGCCCATAAAAGAGCGACTTATCGCCTTTTTCAAAAGAACGAATACCGGGATAGCGATTTTTCTTATTGCTTGTAATAGGGGGCATATACAGGTTTTGGTTCCTCTCTTAATAAAGGAGTATTTCTCTTGTTTCTATAAAAATAGTGATTTAATTGGTATTAACCGAGTGATTTATTGATTTAATGCCACAGGGGTTAAAAACTAAACGAAAGTTATAGAAACATAAAGATTCTTTCTACCTTGAAAACAAACAAAACAAAAATGAATCAACGCAAACTTTTCTATTGGTCTGTTACCGTCGCTGTAGCCGGCTTTTTATTTGGATTTGATACGATTGTGATCTCCGGTGCGGATCAGCCTATCCAGGAGTTATGGCATACAAGTGATTTGTTTCATGGCTGGTTTATCATGTCCATGGCCTTATGGGGAACTGTATTCGGAGCACTATTCGGTGGTATTCCTTGTGATATCCTCGGGCGAAAGAAAACCTTATTTTGGATTGGTATTTTATTTTTGGTCTCGGCACTGGGTTCCGGAATGGCCTGGGATCCCTACTCGTTTTCGTTTTTTAGATTTATAGGAGGCCTGGGAGTAGGCGCTTCATCGGTCGCTGCACCAACCTATATTGCGGAAATCGCCGGAGCAAAGAACAGAGGAAAGTTGGTGGCTTTGTATCAGTTTAATATTGTCTTTGGAATATTGATCGCCTTCCTTTCTAATTATTTTCTCGGAGAGTTGATTACGGAAAATGCCTGGCGATGGATGTTAGGAATTGAAGCGATTCCTGCATTGATTTATATACTGTTAGTCCTTGGCGTACCGAAAAGCCCGAGGTGGTTAATGACCAAAAGAAATGACGAGGCTGGAGCCCGAAAAGTATTAAATGATGTCTATCCGCCAGAAGAAGTAGAGGCTGCCATTGATGCGATTAAAAATGCTAAAGAAGTAAGTGTAACGTCCAATATTTTTTCTGGAAAGTATAATAAACTTTTGATGCTGGCCTTTCTTTTGGCAATGTTCAACCAGCTATCGGGGATCAATTTCATCTTGTATTATGCACCACGACTTTTGGAAGCCGCAGGCATCGGAAAGGGAGATGCGCTATTACAATCCGTAAGTATTGGTGTTGTGAATTTACTGTTTACTTTATTGGGAATGTACTTGATTGATCGTGCCGGAAGAAAAAGATTGATGTTTATCGGATCTATCGGCTACATCATTAGTCTGGCAGTAGTGGCCTGGGCTTATTGGGCGGGAGCAAGCTCAATAGTATTACTCTCTTTTGTATTGGTTTTTATTGCCTCTCATGCTGTTGGACAAGGAGCAGTGATCTGGGTTTTTCTGTCTGAGATATTTCCAAATGAAGTTCGGGCAAATGGACAAGCCTGGGGTACCGGTACCCATTGGGTCTTCGCTGCGCTGATTACGGCATTTGCTCCGTTTTTTATAAAACTAGTGGGCGAGGAAAAACCCTGGCCGCTATTTGTTTTCTTTTGTATAGCCATGGTGTTCCAATTACTCTTTGTAATTTTTATGATGCCAGAGACCAAAGGGAAGACTTTGGAGGAGTTGGAGCAGGAACTGAATTGAGGATTTAGAATTTAATACAACTTTAAAAATATAAACTTTGATAAAATCACTAGAAGAAACACTAGCCTATAAAAACAAATTTGCCATTGATCGATTTAAACAAACTCGGCCCGATGCTGCCGAAGAAGCGGATTTGATATTCGATGATTTAAAAAGATTCTTATGGTTGGTAGCGAATCAGGAAGAGCGAAAAGCAAAGGGGGAAGAAGTACCCGATCTCAGTTTTGCCCAAAGCATGCTTGTTATGGATGATATGTGGCACGCCTTTATTCTTTGTACGAATTTTTATACTGAATTCTGTAATGAATATTTTGGCAATTACATTCACCATCCTACGGATATGCCGAAGTATATTAAAAACACAAAGACAGACGGCATGGAAGAAGAGG
>JBLHJZ010000610.1:0-3452 GCA_047619515.1 Saprospiraceae bacterium
TGCGCTATCTCCTATATAAGGAGAGTGAACTTTCGAAAGCAGCACTCAATAAAATGAATCCGGAACGTTTACTCCTTTGGTCTAAAGAGGAGTAAATTGAACGCTACAAGGGTAGCTTTCCCGAATTCAGCACCGATTAACTTTGATGTATTATAAATAGGTTTAAGAATTGAAAGGCTGGCAATTTTCAGATTCGTCAGTCTTCAATTCTTACTTTTACGAAATGAACAAAAATTCTACTACTTACTTCGCCCATGAGTCCGCTATAATTGATAAGGGATCTACCATAGCAGCGGGAACCAAAATCTGGCATTTTAGTCATATCATGCCGGATTGTATTATCGGAGCGGCTTGTAATATCGGCCAAAATGTATTCATTGCATCAAAAGTGGTGCTAGGCAAAAATGTCAAGGTACAAAATAATGTTTCGATCTATAGCGGCGTGATTTGCGAAGATGACGTTTTCCTCGGGCCTTCAATGGTTTTTACCAATGTGATAAACCCTCGAAGTCATGTAAATAGAAAGGAAACTTTTCAACCGACAATCATCCGAAAAGGAGCCACCATCGGTGCAAATGCGACGATTATTTGTGGAAATGAGATCGGACAGTATGCGATGGTAGGAGCGGGGGCAGTCATTACTAAAGCCATAAAACCTTTTGCGCTGGTAGTCGGGAATCCGGCAAAACAGATTGGCTGGGTGAGTAAAGCAGGAAACAAATTGAGCTTTGGCGAAAAGAGCAAAGCAGTTTGCAAAGAAACCGGACAAGTCTATGAATTAATTGACGGTGAAATAAGTATAGTTGAAAAGTGATCGGAATATAAACCGTAAACCATAAATATTGGGAACAATTAACTTCGCAGTCATCGGCTGCGGTCATATAGGAAAAAGACATGCTACCATTATTCATTATCATCCCGACTGTAATTTAGTAGCATTATGCGATATCAGGCCAAAAGAAGATTTGGCAATAGACGATTTTGAAATACCTTTTTTTGATACTATGTCATCTTTACTGGACAGCGATCTCCCAATTGATGTAGTTTGTATCTGTACCCCAAATTACCTGCATGCTTCACAAAGTCTATTGGCTATAAATAAAGATCTGCATGTCGTTTGTGAAAAACCAATGGGGCTTTCCAAAGCTTCCTGCGAAGAAGTGATTCATGCAGCGTTAAATAAAAACAGACGAGTGTTTTGTGTCATGCAAAATCGCTACTCTCCGCCTTCTCAATGGATCAAGGAAGTGATTGAAAAGAAATTATTGGGAGACATTTATTTTGTACATGCGGACTGTTTTTGGAATAGGGATGAGCGATACTACCAGCCCGAAGGAAAAAGTCACCTTTGGAAAGGGATCAAAGAAACAGATGGGGGAACACTCTTTACACAGTTCTCGCATTTTATTGATATGCTCTATTGGTTGTTCGGGGATATTCAAAATATAAACGCCCGGTTTTTTGACTTCAATCATAAAAACCTGACCGAATTTGAAGATTCCGGCTGTATTCTTTTCGATTTTGTACAAGGCGGCGCAGGAAGTATAAATTATTCGACCTCCGTCTACGACCAAAACTTTGAAAGCAGCCTGACCATCATAGGAAAAAAAGGTACCGTAAAGATCGGTGGCCAATACATGAATAAAATTGAGTACTGCAACATCCAGGATTATCAAATGCTCGAATTGCCGGAAGCCGGTCCACCAAATGACTATGGTACCTATACCGGCTCGGCAGCTAATCATCATTATGTAATCCAGAATGTGGTAGATGTTTTAAAGGGAAATAAAAAGGTGACAACCAATGCGCTTGAAGGTTTAAAAGTTGTCGAAATAATTGAAAGAATTTATGAATGTCGTAAATAGAGCGATATTCCGGATTATCCCGCTTAATGTCATTTTCCTAAGTGCTAAGTACTAAAATGAGTAAATTGATTTCAAACACAGCAGAACACTATGAAAACCATTTGGATGTTGTCATCCCAAAATGGTTTGCCATATATACGCATTATAAAAGAGAAAAAATTGCTGCTAAAGACCTGGCCAAGGTTGGGATTCAGGTCTATATCCCTATTCAAAAAGTGACTCGTCAATATATTCGAAAAGTAAAGAAAGTCGAACTCCCGCTCATCAACCATTATGTTTTTGTAAAAATCACTACCCGGGAATACACCCCGGTGCTCCAGTGTCCTTATGTATTGAATTTTGTGAAATTTTCAAAAAACCTGGTTTCCATCCCCGAAGAAGAGATCGACCTGATCAAAAGAATCCTGGGAGAAGCGGAATCCGTACAATTGGACAATATTCCTTTTCAAAAAGGAGACGAAGTGGAGGTCATCGGCGGTAATCTAACCGGACTAAAAGGCATATTGATTCAAAAAGAAAATAACCAGTACCTCAGTGTACGACTAACAAATATAGGTATCTCACTAAATGTAAGCATCGCAGCCCATTTATTGCGGAAAATAAAATAAGGTATTTTGGCATAAAGTCGAATAGGCCCATTGCCTAATACCGAAAAACAAATGAAGGTTTTAAAACATCACCACCACTTTGGACGTATAAGTTGCGACTTATCGACGGCGAAGCCGTACCGAGACAAAGGTAGGACGTCCAAAAGATCTACTGGACATTCAAGAATTAAAACGAATCAATAAGACATGAACCAGGAAACATTAATTGAAAATAAAACAATGGATAATCCCAAGGTAGCTATCCAAAAAATAGCGGTCATCGGACTTGGTTACGTAGGTCTTCCTTTAGCCGTAGAGTTCGGTAAAAAATATGCCGCTGTAGGTTTTGACATTAACCAATCCAGAGTTGATGAATTAAACACAGGAAAGGACAGCACTCTTGAGGTCGAAGATGATCTTTTGCATGCCGTTTTGAAAAAAGAGGAAGAACAAGATAAAGCAGCAAACGGATTACTCATCACTACTAATAAAGCGGCCATTGCGGATTGTACCATCTTTATTGTCACCGTTCCCACTCCGACCGATAAGCACCAACGACCAGTACTTACCCCTTTATATAAGGCAAGTGAAACAGTCGGTTCTGTTTTGAAAAAAGGAGACATCGTCATCTACGAATCCACCGTTTATCCGGGAGTGACCGAAGATGAATGTGTTCCCGTTTTGGAAAAAGCCTCCGGGCTGAAATTCAACGTCGATTTTTACTGCGGCTATAGTCCGGAAAGAATAAACCCCGGAGATAAAAATCATACCGTAACTAAAATACTAAAAGTTACCTCCGGATCTACTCCTGAAGCTGCGGAGATAGTCGATCAATTATACAAATCTGTGATCACTGCAGGCACCTTCAAAGCCAGTTCTATCAAAGTCGCTGAAGCAGCCAAAGTAATCGAGAACAGCCAGCGGGATATCAATATCGCTTTCGTCAATGAGCTTTCTAAAATATTCAACCTCCTCGGTATTGATACGCATGAAGTACTCG
>JBLHJZ010000611.1:0-3446 GCA_047619515.1 Saprospiraceae bacterium
AAAGCACTCTATCAATGCGAAGTTTCCTTTTGTGCTGTTGAAGTCATTATTGTGATCAATGAATCCATAATCTCGGAGGATACGATAAAATTTCAAAATAAATCCACCTTACAAGAAGCAAAATCCTGGGTTTCGAAGTATAGTACGCTCCACAAACAATTTCATCTAATTTATCAAACCGATCTGCCTGCTAAAAAAGCGGGAGTCGGGCTGGCGCGTAAAATTGGAATGGATGAAGCTGCTTTTCGGCTGGAAGTGGTGGGTAATCCAAAGGGGGTTATTACAGGTTTTGATGCGGACTCCCTTTGCCAGGAGAATTATTTTATTGCTATTGAAAATCATTTTAAAAAATATCCCGATATCCAGGCTGCTAGTATCTGGTATGAGCATCCCTTGAGTGGCGATCATTTTGAGGACAGGATATATCATGCGATTGCCCAATACGAACTGCACCTGAGATATTTTACTTTAGCCAAACGTTTTGCTGATTATCCTCATGCATTCGAGACGATCGGTTCCAGCATGGCGGTTCGTGCCGATGCTTACCAACAGCAGGGAGGTATGAATACCCGGAAAGCAGGGGAGGATTTTTATTTTTTAAATAAATTTATAGTGCTGGGTAAGCTCAATGAATTAAATACTACCCAGGTTATTCCCTCCCCCAGAATATCGGATCGGGTGCCTTTTGGGACAGGTAAAGCGATTGGAGATTTACTGGAACAAGAGGAATCACTGACGACTTATGCCTTTCAGTCTTTTGAAGATTTAAAATCTTTTATTGGGTTTATCCCGGAGATATATAAGCAGCCTGATTTTGATTGGAATTATTTACCCTTATCAATCGCCGGATTTCTAAAAACGGTGGACGCTGCTGTACGTATAGCAGAAATCCGAAAAAATACAAATGGCTTTGAGGCTTTTAAAAAGCGATTTTTCAGATGGTTCGATCCTTTTATGCTGATGAAATATGTACATTTTGCCCGGGATGAGTTTTATCCGAATATTGCAGTAAGGGAGGCAGGCAGATGGATTTTGGAAAATTATTTCGAACAGAAAGTAGAGGAGGAGAGTGAAGCGGAATTGCTTATAACGGTAAGAGTGTTGTCAAAAAGCTCCGTATAATTTTGTGCTTCTTTGTGGGCTTTCTGTCAAAATTTGTATTGAGCAGGTTGAAGTAACTAATAGAGACAGCGTCCACAAAGAAGCACAGCGTTCACAGAGAAATTTTACCTTTTGATTATTTTTATTATTTTAATAGTCTTCCCCGTTTTGGTCTGTACGAAATAAAACCCTTTATGCCACTGGGTATTATTAATCTGAAAAGCCTTTGTATTTAAATTATCGCTGCCATAAACGAGTCTTCCGATAGCATCAAAAATTTTGATCGACACTATATGATCAACAGAGGATTGAATCGTAAAGCTGGTTTGAAAAGGATTAGGAAAAACGCTTATCCTTTGATCAATAATCAGGTCATCTGTATCTAATGTCTGAACCTGGTCTACGGGATATTTATCATTAAAGAAATTCCAGATTTCCGAACTAGCATTAAAATCCTGATTGGTTACGCCAACGTTTATTGAAGCACCAGGCCAGGTATGACCGCCATTAATTATTTTGTAAAAAGCCATATATACATTATCATCACAATCTCTATATTGGATAAGTTGAGCAGTTGATTCATCGGTGGTATTAATATCTTCTAAAAAGATAGTATCCGATACGGAAGTACAAGCATTTAAATCCCGCCAGTTGGCCAATAGGTTTTCGACCGGTATACTCACTCCGGTGCTTCCATTATAGTTTACAATCGGGTCTGCGGTACCATGAATTTGCATAACTGGGATCGGGTTTTCCGGCATACAAAGCGGAACCGCTGAATTCACCATTCCACCCGTCACGGAAGCAATTTTCGCAATCCGGTCACTCAAATCGCAAGCCAATTTATAACTAAAAAAACCACCATTGGACATCCCCGTCGAATATACCCGATCCAGATTGATTCCATAATTTGCAGATATAGTATCTATCAATGCATTGGTAAAACCTAGATCATCAGAGGTAGAACCAAAAGCCCATCCTACGTTCCAGGCAGCGCCAAGACCATGCGGGTACACTACAAAGAAATTGCCGGTGTCTGCTACCTGATCCATCTCAGAATATAATTGTTGTTCAAAACCATTGGAGCCGAATCCATGAAAATTAAGGACTAAGGGGAGCGCGTCTCCTTGTACATATCCAGAGGGAACTACCAGGCGATAAGATCGCTGCTGACCATCCCAGACAAAGCCATCGTCAATCACCTGAGACAAGAGTGAAGCAGAAATTAAGCAAGTAAAAAATAAAAGGGTAATGTAATTTTTCATAAAACTATTATGTTATAAAGTTATAAAGTCAGGATGTCAAAGGTCAGGATGTCAGCGCCCTCACCAAGAAGGACTACGCTAAGCTTCGTCTTCCTGGCAGGCCCCTCACCTCTGTCAATGAAGCGCTGCCCGAATCTCTAAGCCGTCAAGAATTTCCGCTTCTCGTTCAATCCACCAGGCTAGTCTGTCGTATACCACTTTTTCTTCAAAATAATTGAGTGCCATCTTTGCATAGACATGCCCGTGTTTAGCTTCAGAGATCCAGAGTGTTTTATAAAAGCGGTGCATTTCCGAATCAGTCTGTGCATCTGCGATGAGTTTGAAACGCTCTGCGCCACGGGTTTCCACTACGGAAGCAATCAGGAGTCGATCCAGGAAGCGTTCTGTCCTTCCGGAATGGCAGAGCTTGATCAGTGCTTTTACATAAGGATCTTCACCGATAGAGTGTACCATCGGAACGCCTTTAGTTTCCATCAATTGATATACCTGTTGGAAATGTTCTAACTCTTCGATGCCTATTTCTATAAGCTCAGGGATGATTTCTTTTCTATCCGGATACTTAGCGACCATACTCATTGCGGTAGCAGAAGCTTTTCGCTCGCAGTCGAGATGATCCTGTAAGAAGGCATCGAAGTCGGCCATTACGGCAGCGATCCATTCGGGTTTACTGGGGCAGGCTACGTCGATGTTTAGTTTCATGTGTAGGTTTAAAATTTTTCTATTCAAGTTGTCCTACAACTCGAAGTTGTAGGACAACTAAGTCTATTATAAGTCCTTAGGAATCTATAAGTGCAAAAATAATAAAAAAAGGAACAAGCTTTGGGTGTTCCTTTTTTTATTCTGGGATTAAGTTAACTGGTAACTTCAAGTTGCCAGTTAACATCTCTGGGGTTTTACAAGTCCGTAAAATGAATCAATTTCCCATTATAGTTATAATTGGATTGATCGTTTTTACTAGTCTCCCTGGCAGCATTGAATTTCCGAATCAACTTTTCACTATAATGATTAATGCTTTCGGTGGTCATGATCGGTTTATCGCCGGCACTCATCGCCTCTGTGATATAGGAGTGAATCAATACC
>JBLHJZ010000612.1:0-3424 GCA_047619515.1 Saprospiraceae bacterium
CTTTGTTCTTTTGGCTTAAGCCCAAAAGAACCAAAAACCCAAGGATTGAAAACTCGCTTCAGCTCATTTGATGCATTGCATCAAGCTAGGCCAATACTCAAACAGTTCAATCCGGGCCACCCGCTACTATAACGCGGCACTCGAACGTATCAGCATTTATTTAAACTGATAAAGTAGTACTAAATAGCCGGGAGATAAAAAAGATGGCCAGGAAACTAAATTCCCTGACCATCTGAAGGAGGATTGTATATCCTTATATTGATCAATCTTCCTCGTTGCCAAGAATATCATCAATTCTAGCATCAATATCTTTAAGATGATAATTCGTAACCTGGTCTTTTTGTTTTTTGATAGCGGATTTTAATTCTTTTTTGACAGACTCCAGCGTGCCACGAGCCATAGCTTTGATATCAGACTGATTATATTTTGCATCTTCTAACTTCATCAGCTTAGCCATTTTGTCAATATAGGCCCGTTGGAGATTCCTACGGTAAGGATCAATCCCAGCACCACTTTTCAATTCAGACCAGATTCCTTTTTTAGTGTCATTAAACAAATCAGCTAAGGTATATTGCCCCGAGCCGTGGAGTGCTGCTGTTTCTGTTAAGCGGTTGAGGCGGTCACCTGAAAAAAGGTTATTGAGGCTCCTGACCTGTAAGTTTCGAAGGCGCTCCATCAGTCCACCGGACTCGATTCGTTGGAGAATATTATTATCGATCACCCATTGAGGAGTAGTAAAAATCTGCCTGTTTAAAAAATTAATGGCCTCCTTTTGACGACTTCGCGGTACAGGAGTATATATGACACCTTCCTCATCATAGGTCTTTTGATAATTATAAATGCCGCCAATATTATTGCTGACATGGCCGGCATACCTTCCAAACTGGCCAAGTACGGCGCCGTATAATTCTTCCAAATCATCATAGTTTCTCCCTTCCTGCTCAGTCCAGGTGATTAGATTTGGCATGATTCGTTGCAGATTTTTGATACCAAGATCACTGGCTTTCACAGCATCATCTCCGAGGTCTTCTGTCTGCGCACTCGGATCTATTGTCGTTCTTTGTTGACTACCAAAGCGGTAAACCGGGTTGCCGGCTTTTTCTTTTATCCAGCTATTGAGTATAGGAAGCTCTTCCTCCGGAGAATTAGCCTCCGGGATAGGTTTGTATCCGAATATTATAGACCAATGATCGTATTCTCCGATACCGGGATAGAAACTGGTCACGCCATCTTCCGGTTGAGCGATATAATTGAAACGGGCATAATCCATAATACTTGGAGCGGTGCCATGTGTCGCTGTAAAAGTCGGAGAGCGCAAGGAATCCACCGGATAACCAGGGCTGGATCCCATATTATGTGGCAGGCCTAATGTATGTCCGACTTCATGGGCAGCTACAAAACGGATAAGCTCACCCATCACTTCTTTTTCAAATTTTACACCACGAGCTTTCGGGTTTACCGCAGCAGTTTGCACAAAGTACCAGTTGCGAAGTAGTTTCATAATATTGTGATACCAAAGGATATCGCTTTCCAAAATCTCTCCGGTACGGGGATCATGTACATGCGGTCCCTGCGCATTTTGAATATCGGTCGTGATATAACGAATGACGCTATACCGGACATCCTCCGGACTCCAGTCAGGGTCTTCTTCAGGGCTCGGCGGATCTTTGGCAATGATCGCATTTTTAAAGCCGGCAGCTTCAAAAGCAACTTGCCAGTCCTCGATACCTTTTTTCAAAAAAGGCCGCCATTCTTCGGGAGTGGCAGGATCAAGATAATAGACGATTGGTTTTTTGGGTTCTACTAATTCGCCTCGACGAAAAGCTTCCATGTCTTTAGGTTCCAATCTCCAGCGGGTGATCAATTTTCTGGTCGCTGCTTTTTGTTCATCCAGCCCATAATTTGTATGTGCTAAAGAAAAATAACTAACCCTCGAATCATAATAACGAGCTTGCATCGGTTCCTTAGGTAGCAGGATAAAAGATTGATTCATCTCCATCGAAAGAGATTGAGTAAGGCTATTGTCCGGAAGTTTTTTCCCTTTATAGGTCATTATATGTCTTACCTCTATATTTTCCGGAAAGGCTTTCATATAGTTGATCATTGATCGCTTACTATCCAAACCTCCGATTTCGAAATTTTTCTTCGACCGATTGTTCAAGGGCCCGATCATGTCTACTTCGGTAGTAAACAGATCATCTACATTGATGACAATTGACTGGCTGTCTTTTCCGATCGCATTGATATCAAAGACCATGATAATCGGTTCGAAGTTATTGTTTTTTACAGATTTATAAATAGGTAGGTCTTCATCTGCCACGCTATTGAAAGAAACGGAACGCAGTAAAATTTGTTCCTCTTTTCGTTGCCAGCGGATCACTTGCTGTGGCCGCGTTTTCATGCCTGCTCCACCGAAGTTCAGATTTTTTACAAATCCGGATATCCTGCTGACCACCAAAATTTCTTTTTCTAATAATGAATCCGGTATTTCAAAATAGTATTTTGATCCCACTTTATGTACATCAAAAAGTCCTTCATCGGAGATGGCTTTTTCTGTGATGATCTCTTCGTAGGGCTTGATCTTGCTATCACTTTTTTCTTTCTTTTCTTTTTCTTTACCATCTTTTGAGTCCTGTGAGATGGCAGGTGTTAAAAAGACTAATAATAAAATAGGTAATAAAACAAAAGGGTAGTAACTCTTCATATGTGTAATGGTTTTAAATATGAGTCGTAATGATAATAAAATTTAAATAGCTAAGGAAGTTTAGTTTAATTGTTATTTGACAAAATGCCAGATACCGCAGGTTACAGCTTGCTTTTTACTTCCCAATGCCTAATAATAGGAGAATGAGTAATAAAAAACGGTAAGATTTTTTACAATCCTATCGTTTTTTATTTAGGAGGGTTAAGGAGGTTACCATATTACCGACTCACCTGCATCTGCTTTACCAACTGCCCGACCGGTGTTTTTCCAACAATAAAATAACTACCTGCTGGTAACATAGATACATCAATCACTTCCTGGAAGGAATTCCCTAATCCGTCGTAGTATTTTTGCTGAACTAGTTTCCCGGAAGTTGAAAATATTCTAATGAATAGCTCATCCAGTACTTGCTCCGATTCGATGGTAAATGTGGTAAACGAGCTTGCCGGTACCGGATAAACTTTTGCAAAGGCATTAAGCTCATTTTCATTTATCGAGGTCGGATCTACTACATTGATCGTCATCGTATAGCTTTGCTCACTAAAATCCTCGCCGTCTCCAACCCTGAATTTGAAAGCATCATATGGAGAACCAATGGCATCCGTAAGCGGGGTATAAGTCATGTTTTCAATCTCGTCAAAAGGGATAATATCACCAACATAGACATGCGCCCCATCCCACAAGAGAAACCCCACCTGTTCGATTTCTGTTATCATGATA
>JBLHJZ010000613.1:0-3406 GCA_047619515.1 Saprospiraceae bacterium
TCGTTAAGGTGTATTGTTTTATCATGATTATGGTCGTCATGTTCCTCCTCGCTTTCCATAGTCGGGCTAATATGACTGCCATCTTCAGCATGCTTGTGTCCGGTATCTTCGTTGTGATCATGGGTACAACTTGAAAAGAGAAATATCAAAATGGCTGGCGCGAGTACTATTATTTTATATTTTGAAATTATCATTATGGTCTATTTTTACTATTATTGATTGAGTAAGTATTTAAGTGAGTTGACGGTATGGTTGTGATCATTTACTGCTTCGAGAAATGATTTTTCAATATCATATTTAGTGTTTAGTGCCTGTGTATATTCCAGGTATCCGATTTCTCCACTTTCGTAAGCCTTCCTTGCATTCACTTCAATAAGAGCTGCGTTTGATAAGGCAGTGGATTTATAGTATTCCAGATTATCACCTTGCGTATAATATTGATTAATCAATCCTTTGAGTTCATTTCTTATTTGAATTTTAAGCTGAGAAGTTTTGGCCTCCTGGATAAGGATTTCTGTTTTACTAGCATTGATTTTCGATTGATAGCTTTTGTTAAATAATGAAAAACTGGCTCCTAGTGTTACGCCCTGGAATCTTGGAACCCCGTTATAATCTATAATCTCACCATTTACTTTTTGTTCCCCTTGAATGGATTGAATAAAATACCCAGCCATAAAATCAGGCTTTTTCTCTGCTTTGATAACATCAGTTTTTGCACTTAATATTTCTGCCTCTTGTAAAGCAGCCAGAATCATTGGATGGTTATTGATCAGGGCAGTATCAAGCAAAATATCAAATGCTATTGGCAAATATTGGATATTGGCGAGTTCAATATCTACTTCCTTACCAAAAAGTGTTTTCAATCTCAGCGTATTCATTTCAATCCTGGATTGGGCCTCCCTGATCTTTTGACTGATTGCCAGAAACTGAACGTTAGCTGTTGTCTTTTCCAGTAAATTGCTTTCTCCGACCAGGAATTTTTTTTCAGCATACTTTGCAAACTGCTCCCAAAGTAATTGTTGTTCCAGGAGCAATTGTAGCTGAGCCTGGTGATAAGAAACCTGATCCCAGTATCCCCTGATTTGAAAAATTATTTCCTGTTTTTCTAAACCGTAATCGTATTCGCTTTTACGAATTTCTTCCTCCGCCAGTGCTTTTTTTACTTTTGATAAAAAGGGATTAAACCGTTGGGAAATCGCATAATTTTGATCGAAAGCTTTGGTATTGATCTGGCCAAAAGATGCTTCAAAATCCATTTTTGGAATAAGGTAGGCGCCTTCTTTTAATTGCTTGAATTTCGTAATAGTCAGATTGGAAGCTTTCAGGTTTTTATTATTTTCTAAAGTGGTATTGATCGCCTGTTCTAAGTTGGTGATTTGGGTGGATTGTGCAGTAAGCGAAATACCGGGCGTACAAGCGAGTATTACCAAAATCGTATTGACCAGGCCTTTAATTTTTAATCTTCCTGATTTTTCGGAATAATAATACAATATAGGCAGAATGATAAGCGTCAAAAGCGTCGCCGTTATTAATCCTCCGATAACCACCGTTGCCAGCGGTTTTTGCACTTCAGCTCCTGCGCTAGTACTCAATGCCATTGGTAAGAATCCAAAAGACGCTACAGCCGCAGTCATGATTACTGGCCGGAGTCGAACAGAAGTGCCTACTGTAATCCGTTTTAAAACATCCATCATTCCTTCTTTTTTGAGTTGATTAAAATAGGCAATGAGCACAATGCCATTGAGCACGGCTACCCCGAAAAGCGCTATAAATCCAATACCCGCCGAAATACTAAAGGGCATATCTCTTACCCAAAGGGCGAACACCCCGCCGATTGCAGAGAGAGGAATAGCGGTAAAAATCAATAAGGATTGTTTGATGCTGCCAAAGGTAAAAAACAGTAAAACGAAGATGAGTGCCAGTGCTACAGGTACAGCGATAGTGAGCCGACTCTTAGCTCGTTTGAGGTTTTCAAACTGACCAGCATAGGAGATATAATACCCCGGGGGTAGTTCCATTTGATTTGCTAATTTCTCTTGAATCTCACTCACTACGCTTTCTACATCCCGGCCTCTGACATTGAAACCTATGATGATTCTTCTTTTACCATCTTCTCTGCTAATCTGCGCCGGACCTCGCTGAAATGTCACATCGGCAACTTGTTCAAGTGGGATTTGATTACCAGAAGGCAGGCTGATAAAAAGGTTTTTTATATTAGAAATATCCTGACGAAATGGTTCTGCCAGTCTTACTACCAAGTCGAATTTTTTCTCTCCCTCATAGATCGATCCGGCTTTACTTCCCGCAAAACCCATGCTTACCGCCTGATTGATATCGGCTACATTCAAGCCATAAAGTGCCAACTTGTCTTTGTTGTATTGGATGGTAATTTGCTGTAATCCGGTTACAGTCTCTGCTCTTGCGTCCTGGACACCTGCTACACCTTGAATTACAGCAACGGCTTCTTCACCCATAGCAACCAACATATCTATATCTTCTCCAAATATTTTTACGCCGACATCACTTCTTACGCCGGTCATCAGCTCATTGAACCTCATCTGGATAGGCTGAGAAAATTCGGTGGTCACTCCCGGTAAATCATCCAGTACTTTTTCCATTTTTTCGAACATTTCTTTTTTAGAGGAGGCAGAAGTCCATTCTTTTTTGTCTTTCATAATGATTAAGACATCCGCCACTTCCATGGGCATTGGATCGGTAGGCACTTCAGAACTTCCAATCTTGGAGACTATCTGTTCGATCTCAGGAAAATTAGCCAGCAATAATTTTTCGGCTTTTGTAGTAGTCTGAATTTCCTGTTCCAGCGAACTACCGGGAGGTATGATCACATGTGTAGCGATATCTCCCTCTGATAGGGTTGGGATAAACTCTCCGCCCAATGAATTAAAAATAAAAATGGAAATAATAAACAGCACGATAGCTGCTCCTACCGTCAGCAGTTTAAATTTCATAACCCAATTAAGTGTCGGAGTATAGACTGCTTGTATAGCCGCAATAATTCGGTCTGAAATATTCTTTTTGTGGCCGGTTTTTTTACTTAAAAATAAAGCACTCATCATGGGTACATAAGTCAGGGAAAGTATAAATGCACCAAGAATTGCAAAGGAAACCGTTTGTGCCATTGGAGTAAACATCTTTCCTTCGATACCGACCAAAGCTAAGATCGGAAGATAAACGATTAGGATAATGATCTCTCCAAAAGCCGCGCTACTTCTGATTTCGGAAGCAGCAGCATACACTTCTTCGTTCATTTCTGCTGAGGTCAGAGTCCGACTTGTCTTTGTCTGTAATCTATGGACAATAGCTTCTACGATAATGACAGCGCCATCTATAATCAGCCCGAAATCAATAGCCCCCAGGCTCATTAAATTCCCACTGACTCCGAAGA
>JBLHJZ010000614.1:0-3396 GCA_047619515.1 Saprospiraceae bacterium
CTGATGCCGTTATAACCATTGCCGATCGCTTTGAAACTATTGCAACCTCAATCGCAGCGGCTTATCAGAACATTCCACTAATACATTTACAAGGTGGGGAAGTTACGGGTAATATAGATGAGAAAGTGCGCCACGCCAATACCAAATTAGCGGATATTCATTTTGTGACATCTGAAGATGCTAAGGAGCGAGTAGTGAAAATGGGGGAAGACGAATCTTATGTTTATAATACTGGCTGCCCCTCAATCGATATTGCGTCGGAAGTTTTAAAATCCCCAAATTTAGATTTCGATCCAATTGAAAAATATGGTGGAGTTGGAGGCACTTTTTCCGCTTCGGAGGACTATGTCGTTGTGATGCAGCATCCAGTTACTACCGAATACAACGAAGCCAAAAATGATGTTCTAAAAACATTACGGGTAGTAGACTCTTTGGGTATCCCCACGTTTTGGTTTTGGCCAAATGTGGACGCCGGAGCCGATGGCACTTCGAACGGAATTCGTTCGTATCGCGAGAATTTTAACCCTAGGAATATACATTTCTTCAAGAATATGGAGCCCAATGATTTCTTAGAATTATTGGTAAATAGCAAATGTCTTATAGGCAATAGCAGTGCTGGCATAAGAGAGTGTTCCTTTTTAGGTGTGCCGGTAGTGAATATAGGTACACGCCAAAACCGGAGACTACGCGGGGACAATGTGATAGATGTCGCTTATGATGAAGAGGCAATCAAAAACGCGATCGAACTACAGCTTTCGCATCCAAAAAATACAAAAAGCACCATATATGGGGATGGGAAGAGCGGGAAAAGAATTGCCGATATATTGGCCACTATCGAGTTGCGTTTTCATAAAACCATTACCTACTAATGAAAATTCTCGGACTCATACCAGCACGGGGTGGCAGTAAAGGATTGCCGCATAAAAATCGAAAGGAACTACTCGGAAAGCCTTTGCTACAATTCACCATTGAAGCTGCTTTGGGATCAAAATTGCTCGACAGTGTTGTTTTTTCTTCTGAAGATGCTACGCTTATAGCACTTGCAAAACAAATGGGGGCTGAGGTTCCCTTTGTGCGTCCTGCTCAATTAGCGAGCGATACAGCGAGTTCTATTTCTGTTGTGGTTCAGGCTCTTGAAACATTAGCCAGAATAGGTAAGACCTATGATGCTGTTTGTTTATTGCAAGTCACCAACCCATTTAGAACATCTCAGTTTATAGATAAGGCGATTTTAAAATTTAAAGAAGCAGGAACCGACTCCTTGGTCTCTGTATTAAAAGTTCCACACGAGTTCAATCCACATTGGGTTTATGAGGTTTCAGAAAAAAACACTTTAAAATTGTCGACAGGGGAAGATGAGATTATTAAACGTCGTCAAGATCTTCCAGTTGCTTATTATCGTGACGGATCAATTTATATTACAAGGAGTGATATAGTTACATCGCAACATTCTTTATACGGACGAGAGATTTCATACATCGAATCAGATCCGGAGAGACATGTAAATATTGACACTATGCAAGATTGGGAGAGAGCTGCTGTCCTTGCTGAAAAATTTAGTAAATAATGTGCGGTATCGCTGGAATTGTTGGCAAGAGTGCTACTGAAGTACTTATTGATAAAATGCTTCTTATCCAAAAGCACCGAGGTCCAGATTTCACAGGAAAACACATTGAAAGCGAAGTTGCTTTTGGTCATAACCGCCTGTCGATTATCGATCTTTCTCCTCAAGGAAATCAGCCTTTCTATTCAAAAGACAAGCGATATATTCTCGTCTATAATGGCGAAATATACAATTATCCAGAGCTGCGGGAAAGTCTTAAGAAAAACTTTGATTTTAAAACAGCATCCGACACCGAAGTGCTGCTGGCGGCTTATATAAATTGGGGGAAAGCTTGTTTATCTAAATTGAACGGTATGTTCTCTTTTGCAATTTGGGATTCAAAGAAAAAAGAACTTTTTGCCGCACGCGATCGATTTGGAGTGAAACCATTTTATTACACTCTTAAAAATGATTCTTTTTATTTTGCTTCAGAAATTAAAACGCTCTTTGCGGCAGGGGTTCCGAAGAAAACAAATGATAGTATATGGGCCGGTTATTTTGCCTTCGGAAGTTATGGAATGCCTAATGAAACTTTTTGGGAAGGAATTGAACAATTGCCTGGCGGACATTATCTGAGCTATATAAATGGACGAGTGGTTATAGATAGATGGTACGTTTTTGAAGATGAAATTAAAAAACACCAGAATGTTCTTTCTTTCGATGAGGTAAAAAAAACCTATAAGGAATTATTAGAAGATAGTATTAAACTGCGTTTCAGATCCGATGTTCCTGTGGGGTTCAATGTGAGCGGAGGTTTAGATAGCTCCACGCTATTGGCTTTGGTGAATCGAAACGAAAAAGGAGAAAAAATAAACGCTTATACCTTTTATACTGGTGATCCTAATTACGACGAGCTACCTTGGGTTGAAGAATTGCTTGAAAACACGCAAAATCCGCTCTCTAAAATACTATTAAGTGCTTCAGAAGTAAAAGACCAAAGTGTAAAAATGTCTGGTTTTCAGGATGAACCCTTTGGGGGTATTCCTACCATCGCTTATGGGAAGATCTTTCAGCAAGCGAGAGAAGATAAGGTGATCGTATTGCTTGACGGACAGGGAATGGATGAACAGTGGGCGGGTTACGATTATTACGTAAAAAAGAATGACAGCGTAATTCAAGGAGTAAAGAAATCACCCTTCAGAAAAGAAGTTTTAAGCCATGAATTTCTTAACAAAGCAGTTAAACCGATCTATCCGAAACCTTTTGAAGATGCCATTTTAAATTTGCAGTTTCGGGATTTGTTTTATACAAAGATTCCAAGAGCATTGCGTTTTAACGACCGCATTTCTATGGCGGCAAGCACAGAATTAAGAGAACCTTTTTTGGATTACAGGCTTGTGGAATTTGCTTTTGCCCAACCTTTAGACTATAAAATTAAGGATGGAATTCAGAAATATTTATTGCGCTCATTGGTTTCTGAATTATTAAGCGATACCATACGCTATGCGCCTAAAAGACCATTACAAACCCCACAAAGAGAATGGTTGGCCAGTGATTTAAGACCCTGGGTGGAAACAGAAATCAAAGCGATATCGGCTTATAAATGGTTTGACAAAGAAGGATTGGAAAAGGAATTAAATGCTTATTTTGCAGGGGATCAAGATAGTAGTTTTCATATCTGGCAATGGTTGAATACGGGTTTGTTGTTAAATGATTAAGCCTTGTTTGTGACCTACGCTCAAAGCTAAATATAGTTAACTAGAATGAATAAAAAGGTTTTGGTTTTAATGCCCGACGGAGTGAGTCTACGGAATTTCGCTTACAGCGCTTTCTATGAAATCGGGGTTAAAAAA
>JBLHJZ010000615.1:0-3395 GCA_047619515.1 Saprospiraceae bacterium
TTTTTTTATACCCTCTTTGATATTTCTATTAAGTTTATGACCCAGAGTAAAGAAAAAAGAAAAAATTGGATTCTTATTCAGCAAAATTCAAAAAGGCTCTTTGGGCCTGAAGAGGTGGATTTGTCACAGGAAGATGTCATTGTATTGGTGCGCATAAAAAATGGAGAAGAGTATATCATTCCTTTTATCAATCATTATCTTCAACTGGGTGTAAAACATTTGTTTTTTCTGGATAATGGTTCTAGCGATAAAACGCTTGAGTTGGCCAGTCAGTTTAAAGAAGTTACCGTACTGCAAACCCTACTTCCTTATAAACAATACAAAATGGCCTTCTTTCATTTTTTACTCCGTCGTTTTGGAATGCATTGTTGGAGCATTGTGGTAGATATTGATGAATTTTTTGACTATCCTTTTTCTGAATTCATTCCTGTATCTGCCTTGATTCCGTATCTCAACAAGCATCATTATCAGGCCGTTGCAGGACAAATGTTGGATATGTTTCCGGCCAAATTACCGATTACTGATTCTCCGGAAAGTTTTCAGCATTTCAAAAGAGATCATATTTATTATGACCTTTCTGATATTACCAGACATTTACATCATGAAGTGATTCGGCAAAATGAATGGAGCAACTACAATATTAACATATTTCGGGGAGGTATCAGAAAAAAATGGTTTGGACCTTCAGGTACAGATTTAAGTAAATTTTCGCTAGTTCGATATGATCCCAATTGGGATTGGCAAAGCATACATCATTTACACGGAAGCAGGGTCGCCGATTTTTCGACGGTATTATATCATTATAAATTTAGAAGTGATTTCAAACGATTCATTAAAGAAGCCGTAAAAGAAGAGCATTACAATCGGGATTCTATTGCCTATAAGAAAATGTTGGAAGTCATTGAGAGTAATCATTTACCAACTTCTTTGCCTCCTGAAGTACAACAACGACCTAATGTTATAGCTCTAATTGAACAAAACTTTTTGGTAGTTTCCGATCGTTATTTTCAGTTTGCTGAAAAAGTGATTCTGGATCAATTCAAACAACTGTCTCCCTTACCAGAGTCGACCAAAGAGAAATTGGCTTACCTCATTCAAATATTAAACCTGGCGATCCAAAAGGTAGGCAAAACAGATGATCAACTGGAAGAAATGAAAAAGGATCGACATGAAGAACTCCATAGGGAAATTAACAAATTGAAAAATACCTGGAGCTGGAAAGTGGGTAACGCTATTGTAAAACCATTAAAAAAAATAACAGTATGGCTCCGTTTCAGGAAGCTATTCAATCATTAAAATCGAAGTATGCTCCCTTGCAAATAGTTAGCTGGGTTTGGCAAGATGCACTGAGGCCATACAGCCGAAAAATTCATTGGATCAATATCCTTCAGATTTTATCGGTTGTTACCAGCTTTAGTGGCTTTGCAGTGCTCTATTTATATGTTGACATTATAGAAACAAACGAGCCCTTTATCTTTCTGCAATATTCATTCGAACCCAGACAATCCCAGGCCTTACTGATCCTTATCGCAGGCCTTGTTGGTTTATTATTTTTAAGCACTGGCTTGTTAGATTATAGTTTTCACAAGCGATTAATTCAAATTAACCGACTTTTTGAAATGGGTTGTGTTGTCAGACTTTACGAATCTGTCATGCAAAAAAAAAGAATGCTCCAATATCAGAGCCAACCCATTTTATCTGCTTATAATATCAAAAAGTCGCTGATTAAAGATACCAAATATTACGGGCGGGCTTTGTTTTCCATAGTTAAGGCCATCATCCCGATTGCCAAACTTTTACTAAGTTTGACATTCATGTTTTACTTAGCTTTCAGCTTTACCCTGTTGGTTATATCGCTAATGTTAATTGGAGGAGTATTTCTGTGGAAGATTACTAAGTCTGTTGTTAAGGAAACTAAACGCAAGGAAAAATATATTAAATCTTATGTTAAAGAACTGTCCAATGCCTTGTCTAATCCAATGTCCGGTGCAGCATTACTGGATAAAAAAAGTGCGGTTCATTACTTTTCCGCATTCTACACCTGGTTACTCAACACGGAACAAAGCAGATTAATTATCAATTTATTAATTACTGGAATTACTTTTTTTTTATTATTGATCATCGGGCATCTCACCCTATTTGGTGGAGCTTCCTGGGCGCTCTTGGTGGGATATTTGCTGGCGCTACGGTATTTACTAAATAGCTTGCAAGGCATCAACGGTATATTAAAACAACTCAGCACTTTTTATGATTACATTCGGAATTACTATGCGATTCTGGAAGCCCTGGCCACCCTAGAAGAAACAGCTATTTTGCAAAGCGATAAAATTGAAGATAACATGGATAATGATTACTTTCAATTTCAGCCCGATGATGATGCCGGAGATGATTTAGTGGATGATTTTTAATTTTATATTGTGTTTACCAAACAAAATGCAAACAACCAAACAATCGGTGTCTTTCGTAGCGTGTCATTCTCATAACCTATATATAATAAATATTCGATTTAAATGATAAAAAAATCGGGTTTATAATTTGTCTTCTGATTTCTTTTCTTTTAGGTGCCCTATCCTTAAAGTATCAACTTTTTCCATTTGCATATCTTCATCGTAATATTTTTTCACACAAGGCTGTAAATGAAGCATCAGAAGAACAACTTTTTCTTAACTTGCTTTTTACCGATCCAATTATTGGTTTTCAACTTAATCCTCCTATTCAATCCTTTGAGGAGTTAAGTCTAGGCGTAAATGAATTCTCCATTGACCTTGATTCTTTTTACCAGACTTATCAAAACATCAAAATACTTGATCCTAAATTTATACAACCTCATATTATTGAAATCAATTATCACTATCTTGATAAAGCGCACAAGAGTTATTCCTATTTTAAAGCCAAAACTACTAATCAAATGGATCATAAAATAGCAATAAGTATTCTACCGGGAAGTGGAAAAAACCAATCCAGTATCATTTATGATCATAAGTCAATAAACTATCAGTCTGAAATTGAGAATTGGGAGATGTTTATATTTATGTGAATCCTAACGAGGATTTTTTAGTCATTCATAATGGTTCACAAAAGTTAAATGCCAATGGGCATGTTCATTTTCTAATTAATAAAGGCAGTTCATATTCTGCATATTGTATTCTTGGCTCACTAGCCTTAAGTAAATATTTACAACAAGAATACCAAGAGAAGTATATTTTGGGTATTTCTCAAGGAGGGAATGCCGCTTTATTCAATGCGTTGTAGTCACAGCCTGATAAAGCTGTTATTGCTTCAGGATATAGCATTTTATCCGATCAGTATTACCCTGCTGGTCACAACCAAATTCTCATTCCGGGCATTAAACAATACTATAATCGTAAGAAAATTTATCAGTTGATGCGTTCCTC
>JBLHJZ010000616.1:0-3395 GCA_047619515.1 Saprospiraceae bacterium
TGTATAAAATGTACAACTCTTTTTTAAGCTGGGAAATGGGCATCAAGAAGATGGCACTTTATGTGAGGAGCAGAGAAGGCAAATGGTATTGTGCTTCTACGATCGGTATTGATGAAAAACTGGCCAATTTGGATATATCTGATAAATTAATGAATTATCAAAGATTGAAGAATATTGACCAGGAAAATGATCATCCACTGATCAAAGAATTTGATGTAGTGATACCGGTTTTGCATAAGATTGACCCTATAGCCTATACATTTATCGGGGGCTTTGATAAGGATGAAGATATGTACAACAAAATACAATTCATCACGACCATTACCAATATCATTGCGGTTGCCATCGAAAATAAAAGACTATTCAAAAGGCAGCTCGAACAAGAGCGTTTAAAGAAGGAAATGGAGTTGGCCACGCAAATGCAGCAATTATTGATTCCGTCGACCTTACCCAAAAATGAAAGATATGAATTGGCGAGCATCTATAAACCACATCTTGGAGTAGGTGGAGATTATTTTGATTTTATCGCTTTTGATGACGGAACGCTGGCTTTCTGTGTTGCGGATATTTCCGGAAAAGGAATAGCGGCAGCATTACTAATGGCAAATTTTCAATCTAAATTTCACAACCTGATCAATAAACGATCACCACTCGACGTGTTTGTAAGAAAGCTGAACGAGGCTATTTTCGAAATTACAAACGGAGAAAAATTCCTAACTTTTTTTGTCGCAGAGTTTAACACAAATACTAATGAGCTCCGATATGTCAACTCCGGTCATAATCCGCCATTATTGATAATGGATGGCGAAAATATTCTTTTAGATAAAGGTTCAACGATCCTGGGTTCTTTTACGGAACTACCAGAGGTAGAAATTGGCTACGAACAAGTGGACAAAGAAGCTATAATACTCACTTATACGGATGGTTTGACCGATATCAAAAACGGAAAAGGAGATTTTTATAATGAAGATCTTTTAATGGCTTTTGCGCTGGATCATTATTCCTGCTCTGCAGAAGCGTTTAACAGTAAACTCCTCAAAACGATTGATGATTTTAAAGGCGAGCAGGTCTATCCCGATGATTTTACCGTACTCACCTGCAAGATTTTTAAAAAATAAGAGCATGTTGGGGAATTGGGCTTCGAGCCGAAAAACGACAATTTTTTGCTTAGACGAGACCCAAAAATCGGATTTATGCCATAGCATAATGAGGATTTTTGGGATGAAGTATAAGCGGAAAAGTCTAGCGCTGGCTTGATATAGTACATCAAATAGCATAGCCAAAAGGTAGGCCGAATGCTAAATCCCCAACATGCTCTAATCTTCATCTCACCGAATGAGTATGCACATCCATTTGAGGAAATGGAATGCTAACCTTATTATTATCAAATTCCTTTTTAATATTTTCGTGTAAATAGAAATAAACATCCCAGTAATACTCACTCTTACACCAGGGACGCACCGCAAAATTGACAGCGCTGTCCGCTAATTCAGAGACAAAAATATCAACAGGTTTTGATTGTAACACTTGCGGACAAGATGCTGCTACTTTTTGGATAATCGTTCTAGCCTTATCAATATCATCCGTATACCCGATTCCGAAAGTCATATCTACTCTAATTTCTCCCTGACCAGAGATATTGGTGATGGCTCCACTGGTCACAATGCTATTAGGAATAATAACCTTTTTGTTATCCGGAGTTAATAATAAAGTATTGAAAATTTGAATTTCATGGACAAAGCCAGTATTACCTTGCACATCAACCAGGTCGCCAACTTTATAAGGTTTAAATAATAAGATCATCACACCGCTGGCAAAATTGCCAAGACTACCTTGCAAAGCCAAACCTACCGCAAAAGCCATCGCACCAAGGATAGCTATAAAAGAAGTAGTTTCTACACCGAATTTTCCAGCCACACTCAGTAGGAGTAATACTTTTAAACCGACAGTAATTAAGGAAAGAAGAAAAGGACGTATTGTTTTATCGACTTGTCCCCTGGTTAGCGCTTTTTCTGCAAATTTTCTAATCCAACCAATAATCCAAAAACCAATAATCAGTGTGACAATTGCCATTAGGACAGTGGGAGCATATTCTATTGCCATCCCGGTAATTTTCTCAATTATTGTCTGTATATCCATAAGTATGGTTATTTTTGAAAAAATAATTCTTGTAAGGAATGAAGTATAAATGAAGTATAAATAAATTGGCAGAGTTTAGCGTAGGATTTTTTGTGACTAATGAGTCAAAAAACGTACGCACCCGTAAGGGGGACGAGGATTTTTGAGGAAATTAGACGCAAAAAAGACAAGCTAAAAATGTAAAGTTATTTTTAATTCATTCCTAATATATTTTAGAAATAAAACTAACTAAAAATACTGGGTTAAATATTGCCAATCATTGAAAAATAAAAAAATATATATCAGTAGAGACGAAGCCTTGTCCAAACTTCAACGATATTGTGTATATCAGGATCGCTGCCACAAAGAAGTGAGAACCAAGTTGCTTGACATTGGGATTTATGGAGATACGCTGGAAGAAATTATTTCCGAGCTGATCCAGGAAAACTTCCTCAATGAAGAACGATTTGCCTGCTCTTATGCAAGAGGTAAATTCAGAATGAAAAAATGGGGCAAAAGCAAAATATTACAGGGATTGAAATATAGAAATATTTCTGACTATTGTATCCGGAAAGCAATGGAAGAGATAGAGGTGCTGGATTATGAGGAAACGTTAAACCAGCTAATCGAAAAAAAGTGGGAACAATCCAAAGAAACAGATGTTTTTAAGAAAAGAAACAAGATCGCAAAATATTTGGCGCAAAGGGGCTATGAGTATAGCTTGATTTGGCCGGCGCTGAAAAAACTTACCTGAGATATTGCGATACGACCTGAAAACCCGTACTTTTAAAAAATAACTATCCTCATAAATCCAATCTAAAAACTGACTTTACTAAAAAGGAAGGAATAAACCATTACCTTTTTATCTCTATCTTTAGAATTGGAATTTATAAACTCACAAAAATAAAGCGTTATGGCAAAAAGAATTTTACAATTAGCAGAGATCAAAGTAAAAAGTTTCGTTACTCAGGTCGATCAAACGGGGCAAAGAACTGCCAAAGGTGGATATGTGTACAAGGAAAGAATAGAAGCAGTGATTTTTGATATTAATACACGACCCAGTTGGACAGAGTACAAGACCAGAGCAACAGGAGACAGTGGTACCGTGAATTTTTTGGGTAAAAAAGAAAGATAAGACTAATCTCTTAACGCGTACCGACGCTTTACAGCTCCTGCAAAAGCTTCATTATTGATCTTACTGTCTGCCCAGGCGATAAAATCAAAATACTGAAACATTACTTTTTCGGATGGATCTTTTGCAAGGGCTTCAAACGTAT
>JBLHJZ010000617.1:0-3394 GCA_047619515.1 Saprospiraceae bacterium
TCAATCCTCAATCCTCAATCTTCCTCCGCTGTTTCAAAAAATAATTTTCCATTTTCCCATCTTTGATCCAATCCCTGATCAGGAAATAAAGAAATCCTTTTAAGATCAACGCCATTCCGATCACATAGGCTTCAAAAGATTGCTCTCCGCTTTTAGCTTCCTCGAAAAAGATAACATAAGCGATCTGGATAATGGCATAGGTATACAAAGGCAAAAGCACAAAACGGTTGACATTTAAATAATGGCTTTCCAGTCTACCGAAAAAATAAAGCATGACAATCACATTGGCATATCCCAACAAATAAGTACCGGTGCCATCAAGGAATCCCAAGTCATAATAGCGATCCAGGATAGACATGATAGAACTCACGCTCAAGCTAATAGTGAAAATAAGGAGGTAGGAATAAAAAGTGTTTACTTTTTTCGGAGAGTTAGTCTCTGTATAGCTTTCCACATCCATGACTGAAAACAAATAGGCGAAGCATAAGGAACTAAAAATAGTAATAATGTCCGAGAAAGACTGCGCATAAGTACTCGAATATATCCCCGTACCGTATAATATACAAAACCAGATATATAAGATGGAGAAACTCAACCATAGGTATTTCCACCCCGCAAAAAATTGGTTCAGAGAACTACTCACCTCCGGAAGTCGGTTCGAAGTTGTATTCCGGATTTGATCTCTTCCGCCAAAATCAGAAAAGCGAGTGATGAGATAAAAAAGAATAACGACTACTGCCTGAATGGCCGAGGCTAAAAGCTTACTTCCATCATATTGATAAGAGGGCACTTCTTCAACAGATATGCCGGTAAGTAGCGGAAATAATAAAGCGATGATCAAAGCAAAACCACAATATAATAATGTCTTATGAAAAGGATTGAGCGAAATAGACTGACGAAACCGATTGGTCTGAATTTTCCGCTTATTTTGATGGATAAAATCAGGATAGCCTGTGTAGCCCAGACTTTTTGCGATCTCTTCAATTTTACCTGGAGAAGGGGCATTTTTACCTAAAAACCAATTTTGAAGATTCTTGTTCAAACTTTCTTTAGAAGAAGAAAATTCAGGATTGAAGCGGATTAGAAAGGAACTGAGCTTATTTAGGTCCTGTGTAGAAAGGTTTTGGTACTCCTCCACCTTCAATACCTTCCGACATAAGGTCTTGCACAACAAATCCAGGTCTGGGGATAAGGTATTTTTTTTCATAAAAAGCAGTTTCTATGGCTTTTCTAAACTTTTCCGGGGCGGTTTTCGACTTTTTTATATCAGTTGATAAAAATAAGCTGAAACTTATTTTAGCTAAAACTACTGGTAAAACTATAAATATTCGTGGATATGACCGAATTACGGAATTTCAATTTGGTTTTCCAAGCTTTTCCATCCTATTTGCCAAAATTAAACCCCCGTTTTTCTAATCTTTAAATCAAATAGTCTACTTTTAGCAGCGTTTTAATCAAAATAAAAAAAACATATGAATTCAAAGACCGTAGAGAATCAACCACAGTTATGGGGGCACCCGGTGGGCTTGTACATTTTATTCTTGACAGAAATGTGGGAACGATTCAGTTATTATGGAATGAGAGCCTTGCTGGTATTATATATGACGACAGAATTAGCAGGCGATGATCGTGGGGCTGGATTGGACTGGACTGATGGCGAAGCATTAGCTTTATATGGATGGTATACGATGCTGGTATATTTAGCATCTATCCCTGGTGGATTAATTGCAGATAAATTGCTAGGCCAAAAGAAAGCGGTTCTCGTTGGTGCAATTATCTTATGTTTAGGCCATGGCGTTTTAGCTTTTACGCCTTTATGGGCCTTCTATACTGGCCTCGGTTTGGTTATACTTGGTGTAGGCATGTTAAAACCTAATATTTCAACCATGGTTGGAGGACTGTACAAACAAGGTGACTTACGGAGAGATAAAGGGTTTAGTATATTTTATATCGGTATTAATTTAGGCTCTTTGTTAGCGACAATGACTGTTGGATTTGTAGTCCTTAAATGGGGCTGGCATGCTGGGTTTGGAATGGCTGGGATCGCGATGCTTTTTGGTCTGGCCGTTTTTATTTACGGGCAGAAATACTTAATCGGAGTAGGAGATAAACTAAAGCAAGATGAAGATAATGGTATTTCGCTTTCTCAACTGTATGGCAATCTTTTTAAGACTAAAGTTCAATTAGGCGTTGTGCTGGTTCTTGCTCTTCTTTCTATATATGGATGGATGAAATTAGAATGGGCTTATGGGCTTCTTTTTCTTTTCCTTACAGGGATCACCGGACTTCTTTTGATGATATATAAAGATTTAGAAAGTCAATTGCTACGAGATAGATTTCTTGTGTTGTTATTATCATTTTTAATGGTAATCATTTTCTGGGGAGCATTTGAACAAGCAGGGGGATTAATGAATTTGTATACTGAATCAAAGACAAATAGAGTCTTGTTTGGCCTTGAAATACCCACCGTGATGTTTCAAAGCCTAAATGCTGGGTTTATTATTTTGTTTGCTACTGGAGTGGCAAGTTTTTGGGCAAAGCGGCATTTAAAAAGCAAAGAAGCCTCCTCCTTATTTAAAATGGCAATAGGAATCATCATTATGGGATTTGGATTCCTTTTTATGGTGTTTGCCGCAATGGAATTTGAAAAAAATGGTTCTTCCAGCATGATCTGGTTAGTCATGGCTTATTTATTTCATACCATTGGAGAATTGTGTATATCTCCTGTCGCTTTATCATTTATTACCAAACTTGCCCCGATAAGATATGCTTCATTAATGATGGGGGTATATTTTGCAGCAACAGGTTTAGGGAATAAGTTGGCAGGGATTATTGGTGAATCCGCAAGTGAATATGGGGAGTATACCGTGTTTTTAAGTATTTTAGGGCTCACGGTAGTGGTAGGAATAATATTTATCGCTCTACTCAAACCACTAAAACGTCTGACGCATGGTGCGGAAGATTTAGACATTAAAGCAACACATTAAGTATGTCGAAGACTTCGAACTGGCAGACAACGATTAGTGTATCCGGTAAATCAAGCCTCGATAAATAATAGCGTTTATTCAATCTGTAACAGATGGCTTTGTAATGACAGGATTTACAGGATGTATTCAATTCGATGACTAAATTTTATACGTACTAAGTGATCATGTTAATCATGCGGATCCTGATAAAAAATTATTTTATCTGTTACGAAATTATAACAAAAACGAAAACAAATTTTTAAAATCAAATTAAACGACAATGAGTAAGCAATCCAGAGACGACATTTTTAGTAGTATGGTGCTAGGCCACCCTTCCGGTTTATTTGTACTGTTTTTTACAGAAATGTGGGAGCGATTTTCCTATTACGGAATGCGGGCAATCCTTGTATTATTTTTGATTAGCTCCG
>JBLHJZ010000618.1:0-3378 GCA_047619515.1 Saprospiraceae bacterium
CACTCGTATCTGTTGCAACAAAAGTTACGGTCACACTTCCTGTTTCGCCACAATCATCTGAGGTAGTCGGATTAACTGGGGTCGTCGACCAGCTGAGGCTGCTACAGGCATCGAAAGCAGTAGCACCTCCATTATTATTGAGCCAATTATTAAAAGCAATGATATTCCCGGCTCCATCACATTCTACGACTATATCACTAGCCGGTGTACTCACCAGGGGTCCTGTCTGGTCTATCACTTCCACATTAAAACTGCAAAATGCTAAATTCCCAAAACTATCAATCACTGTATACATCACAGTGGTCAAACCAACATTGAACGTTTCCCCGCTGGCGTCATTGATTCCTGTCATGGGAGAACTTACATTGGTATCACCAGTCAAAGTATAAATCACGGATTCAATGCCGCAGTTATCAGTAGCTGAAACAGGAGCAGCAATAGAAAGTACCGGATCGCAATTTCCGTCTTCAATATTAATCACTGTATCCGCCCGGCAGGTGGTCAAAGGAGCTTCTATATCCCCAATATTAGCCATGGTAGAAGCGGTCAAAGTATCCGAACACATCCCGGAGAAAGAAGCAACAATATTAAAAGTCGTACTTGAATAAACCGCAGCTGTTGAGATATTGATTGCTCCACCGTTCCCGGTATTTGACCCTCCGGAAATATTATTCCCATCAAACAATTCATATAAAACCCCATTCTCAGAATTTTGAATGGTAATATTAAAAACCGTACCCGGACAGAAGGGCCCCTGATCTAAAAGGTCAATATTAACGGGCTGCGGAAAGGCATCAAAACTAAACGTCACCGCATCTTCTGCCGAACAGTTGTTATTGTCTGTTACCGTCACGCTATAGGTATCTCCGGTACTGACGGTAATCGTCTGACCCGCTGCGCCACCTATTGACCATTGAAAAGAAGCGCCGGGGTTTCCAGCGTTAAGGGTATAAGTATTTCCATCGCATAAAGAAGTATCTACTCCCAGATCCACTATTGGAAAGGGATTGATATTGATAAGTATTGAATGCTGAGAACTACAACTATTCGTATCGGTCACGGTCACTGCATAAGTAGCGGCAGTATCCACGGAAATCGTTTGAGTATTTTGATTGGTACTCCAAGTATAAGTGGTACCATCTGTTCCGGCATCCAGGGTTATTGTGGTTCCTTCACATAGATCTGTATTGGCCCCGAGATCGACAATCGGTAAGGGATTTACGGTCACTGTGATTTCATCGGTGGCAGTACAACCATAAGTATCCTGAATAGTAAATTCGTAAGTAGTCGTAAGCAATGGCGTTTCAATTCTGGTCGAATCGGTATTGCCATCGGTCCATGACCAGGTACAAGTGAGGCAGTCATCTATCGACGGAGAAAAAGTAACCGTGTCTGCTTCACAGGAAGTCAGATCATTAGGTAAGGTTATCATTGGAAGAGGCGGGGCATTGAGTTTTATAATCCAGGAATCTGCTCCACCGTTATTATTCGCTACATCGAAATCAGCGCCTTGAGAGGAGCCAGCCATTAGGAATCCTCCGTCTTGAGTTTGGTAAGAGAGCTGAGGTAAATCGAGAAAAGAACTTCCATAGTTTTTTGACCAAATGACATCGCCGCTATTATCAAATTTGATTAGTATAAAATCACTGTTCCCATTATTGCCTTCCACGTCTCCATCACTGGAATTACTAAATCCTGAAAGCAAATAATTACCATCGCCGGTAAGGCTTATGCTTTTACCTTGGTCTGACAGGCTTCCTCCAAAGGTCTTCTGCCATTGAAAAACACCGGAATCGTTGACCTTTACAATCCAAATTTCTCTGCCGCCATTTAAGTTAATCACATCATTATCATTAGAATCTGAATAACCTGACAGCAAATATCCGCCATCATTTGTCCTGGTGATATCTGTCAGTAAATCAATAGCAGCGCCACCATAATGTTGTTCCCATAATAATCCTCCCCTGGCATCAATGTTGAAAAAATAATAATCAATTCCGCCATAATTTGAAGGTACATTTGAACTTGAAAAAGCACCAATTACGTATCCGCCATCAAGGGTTTGAAGAATACGCTGAGGAAAATCTACAGCCGATCCGCCGTAGTTGTTTTGCCATTCTATCGTTCCATTTTGATCGATTTTTAAAATCCAAATATCCGAAGCACCAAGTGGGTTTGTAATATCTCCATCGCTTGAGTTGGAAGAATTTGCAAGAATATATCCACCATCCAAGGTCTGTAAAATGCTTTGAGATTCATCCTCAAGGCTACCGCCATAGCTGCGCTCCCATTGAAGAATACCAAGATTATCAATCCGGAATACCCAAACATCGTCCCCTCCCATATTTGCACTTACATCTCCGTCACTGGAATTCGTTGTTCCTGAAATAATATACCCCCCAGCATTATCAATGATTATGGAATGTCCAACATCATCCATTGATCCGCCATAATTTTGCTGCCATTCTATTGTCCCTGAAGCATTGACCTTTTTTACCCAGACATCTTTAGCGCCCTTATTACCTGAAAGTTCACCATCAGAGGATTCACTATACCCCACTGAGATATATCCGCCTTCATTGGTTTGTTTTATATCATAAATAATTTCATCTAAAGTTCCGCCATAATTTCTTTCCCACTCAATCATCGGTGATTCATCAAAACCTACAATCCCTTTTACAAGAATCGTACAATTGCCATCTGTCACGGCTCCACTATATTCTCCTGGGGAAAGGTCTGTTAGATTAGCTCCCAAAACACCACTGGTCCAAACATAAGTATAAGCCCCTGTACCTCCGGTAGCAACTATTGTCGCAGTGCCATTATTTTGCCCACATGAAGTATTGGTCGTAATTACATAAGCATTGAGGTCGGAGAAATCCAGATGGATACTATCAGGCGTGGTGCATCCAATGGCATCCGTAACGGATACTACATAATTTCCTGGATAACTAACGTCAATCGTTTGAGTGTTTTGGGTCGTATTCCATATAAATTCTAAACCTGTATTTTCTGCATCTATAGTGTATGTCTCCCCGGCACAAATGATAACATCAGTACCAAGATCAACTGTAGGTGGTGTATAAACAGCGATATTTATATCATCAGAGCGTTGGCAACCCACGCCGTCCGTCAAGGTTACAGAATAGGTGACATCTGCCTGAGTAGAAATGATACGTATCGAATCGTTGACACTATTATTATCTGACCAGCTGTAAATGCAATCTAAACAATTCGGATCATAAGCACTGATCAATACCGGGTCCCCGGGACACACGATAGTATCATTTAGCTCGACATTGATATTACAAAGCGTCTTGACAATCCAGAAATCGTTACCGCCATTAGTGGGATCGGTTTTATCCTGATTGACATCTG
>JBLHJZ010000619.1:0-3355 GCA_047619515.1 Saprospiraceae bacterium
GACATTTTTAGTAGTATGGTGCTAGGCCACCCTTCCGGTTTATTTGTACTGTTTTTTACAGAAATGTGGGAGCGATTTTCCTATTACGGAATGCGGGCAATCCTTGTATTATTTTTGATTAGCTCCGTTGGTATTGGAGGATGGGATTGGACAAGCAAAGAAGCCTTGGCGCTTTATGGAACCTACACCGCTATGGTATATTTGACACCGATTCTGGGGGGATATCTGGCAGATAAACACATTGGTTATCGAAATGCGGTGATATGGGGCGCTCTTGTAATGACTTTGGGGCATGCCTGCATGGCTATAGAGTTTGCACATATATTTCTTTATATAGGGATTGGTTTACTGATTATCGGTAATGGTCTTTTCAAGCCCAACATGACTTCTATTATCTCTCATATGTATAAAGATACGCCGGAGAAAAAAGATGGCGCTTATACGATTTTCTATATGGGCGTGAATGCAGGAGCCTTTCTCGGTATCATGCTTTGTGGTTTTATAGGGGAAAAAGTGTCCTGGTCTTATGGATTTGGTCTTGCCGGTATATTTATGTTTTTGGGAATGCTTCAGTTTTATTTTGCACAAAAGATATTTGGCGATATCGGTCTGCCTCCTGAAAAAGTGGAAACGGAAGAAAATCCGATACTGGAATTTGAAGGGGATCGATTGAATCCCTTTACTTCAGTTGATAAGGTTCTAATAGCAATCTGTACGTTTATTGGTGTTTCCTGGATTATCAATGATCCGCTTTCAAAAATTGGGGGTATTAATCTACTCCAATTTGGAGAGACCGATATTTCACATTGGTATATTCTGACTGGCGTTCTCTTATTTATGTTCTTGATATTTACCAGGATCATGCGGGCACCTAAACAAACCAGAGACCGAATGACAGCGATTGTAATTTTCGCAGTTATGACCGTTTGCTTCTGGGCTTGCTTTGAACAAGCAGGCGGATCGATGACGATCTTTGCTAATGATTATACCGGAAGAATAATGGCAGGACAATGGTCCACCATTTTTATTGTTGTGAATATTTTGATAACGGTTATTCCGATTGGAATTATAACCTATGTGTTATTTCGATTATTCCAGAAAACCTTTGCCAGATTTGCGCTTTCAAACATTTTCCTGGGCTCAAGTTTTGTAATGATATGGCTGATCGTTTTTTGGATGATCAATAGAAATTTAAACTCCAATGCTTTTGTGGTAGAGTATGAAACTTATGAATCAATAGAAACTTCAGAAGACGGAGAAGAAGAGACAGTAACGAAGACCGTTTTCGAATCGACAGAACTAAGCGCTACGGATAATATTACCAAAGCAAAAACGACCATCATCGAACCTATCGATCTTCAGGTAGGAGATAAATTGAATATAGTAGAAGTCCGGGGTAAGTATATATTCCTCAACGACGAGAAGTCGAATTCGGCCAGGCAAAAAATTAGCGCCGCAGGAAAGTCCTCTCCAATTATCGCTGCGACAGTAACTCAGGTAAAAGAGAACGAAGTAGAAATCCCCGCCACCTGGTTTGGGATATTAAATTCTCTCTTTATCATCATCTTTGCACCGCTATTTTCGAAATGGTGGGAAAGTAAGTATAACCCGAGCGCCGCCTCTAAATATGGCTTTGGATTGATACTGCTAGGCTTAGGGTTTGGAGCACTTGCCTTCGGTTCTATGGGAATCGAATCCGGTGCAGCTACCGCCTCTGTAAGTATACTCTGGCTGATACTGGCTTATCTGCTTCATACACTTGGAGAACTTTGCTTATCTCCGGTAGCCCTGTCGTATATCAGTAAACTGGTGCCGGGAAGGATGATTGCCTTAATGTTTGGCGTATGGTATATTGCCATCGCTATCGGTAATAAAACGGCCGGTGAAATGGGAGGAAGAATTGAGGAAATTACTAGTGAATATTCTCTGACCACCTTCTTCCTTATTTTTACCATCGTACCAATAGCGTTAGGTGTACTGGGGATTTTATTAAACCCAGTAGTTAAGAAACTAATGCACGGCGTACGATAAGTTAGAAAGTTAAGGAGAGTTAGGGTGTTAAGGAGAGTCAAGAATCAAAGCCCTTAACTCTCCCTAACTACTTTAATCCTCCTGACCGAATCTCCCAAGATTATAAATTGTCGGGTTCGGAGCAAAATGAGTTAAGAAGTAGTAGGAATTGATACTTTTGTGTTAATTTTATGTCTGAAAGAGACGATTGATACTAGTCTTTCGTTCAAGTTATCGAAGATCAAACATAATTTAGTTTAACTGTTTAAATAAAATAAGATGAAAAAAATATTAATATTAACGATTGTATTTCTTGTGGTCGCTTTAGTGCCACAGTTTTCTTTTGCACAGACAGATGTGGAGCCTGCAAAGCAGAAAGTAAAGACCGAAAAGCAAATGGCGGATAAAAAAGAAATGAAAGCAACTGCCTTGCCACTGAAAAAAGAAGAAGTCACGGGTACTGATGAACAAGTAAATAAGAAGGCAGCTACGCCGCCTGTTGCAAAAGAAGGAAAACAACCAAAAATTGATAATTACATTGTTCCTTCAAAGTCTAAGCCCAGGGAAGCAGTCGTCGCACCTATTAAAAATCCTAAAAATAATAAGGTGACCCAGGGAAAGAAAATTGTTAAAAAAGATAAGGATAAGAAAAAAGGCAAGAAATTGCAAACCGTAAAAAAAATGGACTAAAGACTCCGGATCTTTAGCGGTGTAAATTATAGTGGTGCCACGATTTGGAATCGTGGCACCATTTGTATGTTTATAGCATGTTGGGGATTTGTTTTTGGAAGCGAAAAAGTTCAGTTTTGGGTTCGCAGGAAGCTGTTTTTGAGCCGCATAGCCCGGCTACGGGGCTCAAAAATAGTGAAGCGAGGTTCCGAAAATGAACTTTTGCAGCCCGAAGGATAAATCCCCAACATGCTCTTAAGCAAGTTTGCAACTTGCTTCCCTCCAATATAGCAGAAATAAACGCAACTCGCTTGCAAAGGCAATAGGAGTGGAAAAAGCTATGCCTCTGAAACCGGAGTAAGTTGTGCCGGGATCGTACTTATCACTTACAAATAAACTGTCAGATATTTAGAACCGGAGGCACTAGGTATTCACTTTACCCATCAGAGCTTACTGCTTTCTCTCAATCGTCATCGGGCTATATAAGTTCCCTTCTCCTATATGCTGGAGAGTGAAACAATCATACGATGATCTTATCGCGCGTTAATTTTTTTTGATACGATAAAAATTCTCAGTATATTCATCTTTCTTAATATTCATCACCATTAAACCCCCTAATCATGGAGTGTTCAAACCTCATAGAAGCAGCTATCAAAGAAGGAGATATCAGCGAATC
>JBLHJZ010000620.1:0-3352 GCA_047619515.1 Saprospiraceae bacterium
CCATAGATTTTAAAAAAGTAAAGGATCACTGGAGGATAATTACAGGGAAAGGCAGTAGGAATGCTTGTACCATAATCATAAATATGAGGGAAGCCTTCCACTAAAATAAATTTGGTCCACTGTTTCCAGAACCCTATATCGCCACGGTGGGCTTCATCTGGTATAAAAAGGAAAAACCCTATAAATAGTAGTATAAATAGGAACCAAAAAATAAAGCTTAATGAAGGACGCTTCGGCATGGCGACAAATTAAGAATTAAGAATGAATAAATAAGAATTATTGCCCGAGAATACTATCTATTCCAAATTCCTAATAAGGGGTGAGCCATACTTTTATCAGAATATTAAACCTAAAAAGATTTCCTGAATACTCCTCATTCCAAATTCCTCATTCCAAATTCTCCAATGTTTACCCATAAATCCCAATTTTTGTATCTTGCATTATTAAAAATAAAACCAATCAAAATGTTTCAATCAAAAATAGGCGGAATGGGATATTATGTCCCGGAGAAAATAGTAACCAATAATGACCTGACCAGCGTCATGGATACTACAGATGAGTGGATTCAGGAACGTACAGGAATCCAAGAGCGCCGATATGCAAACAAACATAAAGAAACCACTTCCACGATGGGTGCCAAAGCAGCTGTCATTGCTATCGAACGGGCCGGCATTCAAAAAGAAGAAGTCGACTTTATCATATTTGCGACGCTGAGCCCTGATTATTATTTTCCAGGATGTGGCGTACTATTACAAAGGGAACTAGGAATCACCGGCACGGAGATCGGGGCTTTAGATATTCGTAATCAATGCTCCGGGTTTATTTATGGATTATCGATTGCTGATCAGTTTGTAAAAACCGGGATGTATAAAAACGTGCTATTAGTGGGTGCAGAGATGCATTCGATGGGATTGGATTTTTCGACAAATGGGCGAAATGTAACCGTGATCTTTGGCGATGGGGCAGGGGCAGTAGTAATCCAGCCCACCGAGGAAGAAGGAAAAGGTATTTTGACCACCAAGCTACACGCTAATGGCGATTATGCGGAAAAACTCGCTTTAATCAATCCTGGTTCACATGGAGGCTATCATTTTAATAAAATGGGAGAAGAGAAGGATTTCGGTTTCCCGGATCAGGAGTTTGGTGGAATCTTCCTGACGCAGCAAATGATAGATAATAATATGCACTATCCGGAGATGGAGGGGCAGTTTGTATTTAAACTCGCCGTCCAGAAATTCCCGGAAGTGATCAGAGAAGCCTTGATCGAGGCGGGATTAGAGGCTGAAGATATTGCAATGCTCATTCCGCACCAGGCGAATCTTCGGATTAGCCAGTTTGTCCAAAAGCGTATGAGACTCCGCGATGACCAGGTGTGGAATAATATTCAAAAATACGGAAACACCACCGCAGCATCTATCCCGATCGCCTTGTGTGAAGCCTGGGAAGCAGGAGCCATAAAAGAAGGTGACCTGGTTTGTTTGGCTGCTTTTGGTAGTGGATTTACCTGGGGATCGGCTTTGATTCGCTGGTAGAAAACCTTTTGGTCTGTTTTACCACTGAGTTTGAGTTTAAAATTGCTTTACATTTTGATAATAATTCAATGCTTAAATACCTCTGCGTATTCTCTGTTTCTTTGCGGTGAAATAATAAAAACCGCGGAGAAAAGGAGAAAACGCAGAGAGGATATAGCATTTTGTGGTACTTATAACTAGATAGATTACGAGGTTTATTATTAAGCTCAATTTTCTTTTGGTTTCAAGCCAAGCACCGCTTCCGCAAAAGCAAAAGATTCCTTTCGCACACTTTCCAGGTCTTTGCTCAACATAGAAGAAGTCATCACATGATTCCCTACTTCAGGAAATGCAATCAGTCGTTTTTGATCATCTGGCGTAGCAGAGATTTTATGAAACCATTTCATTTGATCGATGGACACCACATGATCGGAGTCTTCCTCATTTTTATAATAATAACCCAAAAAATAAGGCAGCTTGACTTTTGATAATATAGTCTCGGTCATCGTATGCTCAATCAAATATTTTAAACAAATCAAGCCTTGCGTATTATAAGTATAGGTCCAGTAATTTTCTCTTTCTGTCCCTTTATTATGCGTCATTGTGCGGTGTTCGCCAATGATTGCGCTAGCTATTTGTTGTCCCCAGGGGATAGTCAATAATTCCGACTTGGCATCGTAGATGTCAATATTGGGAGAATACATCACCAGCCCGGCAAAAGTATCCGGGTTTGCTGCCGCGAGGTACAGAGCTAGTGTACCGCCGGTAGAGCAGGACATTAAAATAACTTTATCGCCCAGGATTTGACCAATGGCAATAGCTTCTTTTGCAGAATCGATGAGGTCTTTGGGGTTTAGATTTTTAAAAGCATCATCATCCTGTATCCCATGACCGGAAAGCCTGGGGATGTATAAATTAGCGCCATATCTTTTCGCAAATTCCTGGTGGATCGGATCACCTTCTTTTGGACTGGCCGAAAAACCATGCAGGTACACCACACTGTATTCCGTTTTTGCAATACCATCGGCCCATACAATTCTGGACTGGTTATCCGGTTTCAGATTAGTGATCTTCGCTTCTTTTGCAGTGATATAATCGATAAGCCCGGTAAGTGGAATATCCAGCGATAATAATTTTCCGTCAAAGGACTCATATTTTGGTTTAGGGCCTAAAAGGAATCCGGCTAATAAAATGATCGGGAAGAGGTATCTTTTTTTCATCATGGTTATGAGTTTGAAAACATCGTTTGTCAATTTCCGAATAAAACCGGAATAATTTCTGGGTTTCATTATTTTTTATGAATTTAGCAATTTATGCATAGAATTTATAATTATGAAAACAAGTCATTGGTTTTTGATATTGCTAACAGCCTTTACGACAGTACTTTTTATGATTCTTATTTCGGATCCTCCCATAGCTTCAACGGGCAAGTTGCACGATCAATTTAAAACCATGATGCACAGTGGCTCAAGTGTGATCGCTTCGGCGTATGTGAAATGGTTAGCTTTTCTTTTTGGATTGGGGATCATAGCTATTTTTGGAATGGCTGTAAGTTTTGGGGCTAAAAAGTATGGTCAATTAAAAGGTATAAAATCCTGGCTTTACCTTGGTATAATAGCTTTTCTTTTAGTTTTCACCATGATTACTTTTATTTATTGGGAGTATTCCGCTACCGGATCCAGAACGATCTTTGGAGGACTTCCTTTGCCTACGGCCTTAATGATGTACACGCTCGGAACAGTCCCACTGATTTTTACATTGATTTATGTTGTGAAATTTCGATCCTGGGTTTTGACGGAAGAAGAGGAAAAACGATTTCAGGAAATCATTGAAAAGCGGAA
>JBLHJZ010000621.1:0-3348 GCA_047619515.1 Saprospiraceae bacterium
GCTTAGAAAAAAAGCTGTTGATCGAGTAGTAACTCTCCTTTTAGCAACCCAAGAAATCCCGAAGGGATTCAATGAGAATAGCCACCGATGCTTGCCTGCCGATCCCTACGGACACGTTCTGTGTAGGTAGGAAATCGGTAAAAAAGCGTAATGACTTTAATGATCATGAAGTGGTTGAATGTAAAAAGGTCAAAGGGTTCCGGGACACTTCTTATATTTGCCACTGATTTCATCAGCGGCTATTCAAGTTCTATCCCTTCGGGATAAGGACTAAGGTGAGAATTGCTGTTGATCGAGAAAGAATTGAACTTTCATCACCGGGTTCAAAGGCCGGTATCTTATCCTTTAGACCACCGATCATTAGCAGCCTCGCAGGGGTTTGAACCCCGATCTCCCGGTTCGTAGCCGAGTGTCCTTCCTATTGAACGACGAAGCAATGGGGTACTGCCGACGGGGATCGAACCCGCATTGTCCGGATTGAAAGTCCGGTTTCCTAGTCCTGTTTAGAAGGCGGCAGCAGAGTTTATTTTAAATTTAGGATTTAGGATTTTTACGAAAGCTTAAAAAATCCAAAATCCAAAATCCAAAATATAATAGATGCCAAGCGGGATTCGAACCCTGTCATCCATCGTCACAAGATGGTACTCTTCCCAATGAGTTACATGGCATATCTTCTCTGTCTGAGCAGCTGGATTCGAACCAGCGACCTTGAGCTTCCAAAGCAAACGCGCTACCGGACTGCGCTATACCCAGCAATAAAAAAGCTTCGTAAGTTTTTACACCTACGAAGCTTTTTAGCAAAATTTAATCTATTCATTTAAGACAATAGAAAAACCCTCGTAGTGTAGGTTACATTACGTTGCGGTTCCTGATGTCTTATGTTGATTAAATTTTTCATTACAACTATCAAAACCAAGACAGGTTGAAAATCGTTCCCAAACAAAATATTTTTTTAAAATTTTTAACGTGGGTGGATATGGTGGTGCCGACCTTGTGGATGCCCTGAACATTATCCACATTGTTGGGCGTTCGACTTTTTTACTCAGGAATTACAATTTCTGAATTCTTGACCTTCAATTTTTTATACTTTGACTTAAATAATTTATCGAAATTGTCTTTTTCATTTTTGAAGGTCACTATTGATTTATCGAAATCCCATGTACCGATGTAGTATATCTTATCTTCTTTAATCAAAAACCGGAACCTTTCTATTGGCTTTGAATTTGATACTTTATAAATTGGTTCATCATGTACTTTGCCGCCATACCACTTACTCTTTGTCCACCAATAACTATGTATTATATATTCGCCTTTTGGTATTTTGAAGCACATAATATTTTCTTTCTTTGACTGAAATGTTGGTTTAACTCTTAGTGTTAAGATTTGATTTGTTTCCACATTTTGAAGTCTAATATCTTGGGGAAATCCACCGCTACTGAAACCAAGCCTTTGGATGAAATTTCCATATATAATTGCATCGTTTTTTACTTCTATTGTATTTTTATCAACTTTCGGAATTGAAATTGTTTTTTGACCAAATAGGCTCATAGTTCCTATTATTGCAATAATTGTGATTAGAAATTTCATTGTTTATTTTTCTTTTTTTAATTCTGACTAACGTTCACAACTTATTGATTATCAATGCTTGTATTTTAACATTTTTCTCAAATTTAATAAAACTTCCCCTTTGTAAAAGTTCGCTTTCTAAATTAATTCCAGTTTCTGAATAGTTGAATGACGCCCAACGATGAACTACAGGCAAGCTATGGAAGCAGACTACCGAAAAGCCTATTCGACCACTTCCGCTTTTCCGGAAACAGCCTCCTTGAGATTTTTAAGAATTTCTTTAGCTTCTCTTAAAGAACTTACGCCATCCTTGACCAGGATAAAATGGTTGTTGGATTTTTTAAAGGACAATCCAACCTTCATTCCATTTGCAGCGACATAACCGACCATATTCTTAAAGAAATCGGTCTCATAAAAAGAAGACTGGGGATCGCTAATAAAATAACAGCGCAGTTTTCTGTTTTTTAAAATCAACCGCTCGAATCCCAGTTGTTTGCAAATCCACCGGACTCTTAAACCTTCGAATAATTCTGCAGTCTGTTTCGGGATTTTTCCAAAACGATCCTGTAACTGGTCGTTATATTTTTGTAAGTCTTCTTCGTTTTCAATCTGATCCAATGCGGTGTAAAGATTCAATCGCTCCTGGATGACATTGATATAATGATCAGGAATCAACATTTCTCTGTCCGTCTCCACCTGCACATCCCGGACATACTGGCGATCTCCTTTATCCAATTCCTCTTTAAATAATTCTTTAAAGTCTGTCTCTTTTAATTCCTGAATGGCTTCTTCTAAAATCTTCTGATAGGTTTCGTACCCGATATCAGAAATAAATCCGCTTTGTTCTCCTCCCAATAAATTACCGGCGCCACGAATATCCAAATCTTTCATAGCGATATTAAACCCGCTGCCTAGGTCAGAAAATTCTTCCAACGTCTGTAATCGCTTTCTTGCATCTGAGGTCAACACCGACTGTGGAGGGCTGAATAAATAACAGAAAGCTCTTTTATTAGAACGGCCTACTCTACCTCGCAACTGATGCAAATCACTCATTCCGAAATGATGCGCATTATTGATCATAATGGTATTCGCATTAGGAATATCCAGGCCGGTTTCAATAATATTGGTGCAAACCAACACATCGTATCGCTTCTCAATAAAATCGAGCAAAGTTTTTTCCAGGCCTTTAGCCTCCATCTGCCCATGTGCCATTGCGATATCAACATCGGGACACATTCGCTTAATCATCGCCGTGATCTCCGGCAGGGTTTTTACCCGATTGTGGACAAAGAATACCTGGCCTCCCCGGTTGATCTCGTAATAGATGGACTCTTTTATAATATCCTGATTGAAAATCCGGGTTTCCGTATGGATAGGTTGCCGGTTGGGTGGCGGGGTACGAATGATGGAAAGATCCCTTGCCGCCATGAGCGAAAACTGTAGTGTTCGTGGAATTGGTGTCGCGGTCAGTGTGAGGGTATCGACATTAACCTTCATTCCCCGCAATTTTTCTTTTGCCGCTACTCCGAATTTTTGCTCTTCATCTATGATCAATAATCCCAGATCTTTAAACCCTATGTCTTTACTCAAAATACCGTGCGTGCCGATTACGATATCAAGTGTCCCTGTTTTTAGTTTTTCAAAAATATCCTTTTTCTCTTTGGTCGATCTAAAGCGATTAATATAATCGACCGTACAACCAAACTCGTTTAGTCTTTCGCCAAAAGTTTTAAAATGTTGTAAAGCGAGGATAGTAGTCGGCACCAGTATGGCTACTTGTTT
>JBLHJZ010000622.1:0-3341 GCA_047619515.1 Saprospiraceae bacterium
ATATACGGTAATTCGTATAGGCTATTAAGCTTATTGGCTTTTAGCAGCAGGCTTCCCTTAGGCACATTTTAGGACTCGATAAGGGAAGGCAAAGCCAACTGCTAGACACCAAACATGCGCTAAGTCAGGCACGCAGTTGATTATAAATAGCTAAAACCTGGAGGATCAGGCTTTGAGATCCGTCATTATTTATTACAAAATCCGATAGCTTAACCTTTTCGGATTCGGGAAGTTGCTTATCGATTCTTGCCTTTACGGAGGCTTCATCCGTATGGTCTCTTGCTATTACCCTTTGAATCCTTAGCGACTCGGGCGCGGTAACCGTAATCATTTTATCCATTTTTACATAACTACCGTTTTCAAAAAAAAGCGCTGCTTCTTTTAAGGTGAAAGGAACGGTTCCATGCTCGCTATTCCATATTTCACTATCCAATTGAACTGCAGGATGAACGATATTATTTATAGTTTCCAATTTTGATTGATCGTTAAAAATAAGATTCGCCAGATATTGCCGGTTTAAGATCCCGTTTTTGAAATAAACCTCATCTCCAAAGGCTGCCTTTAATTGTCGAATCAAATCAGGGTCGTTCACCATCAACCATTTTGCCCGCTCATCCGCATAGTACACCGGTATCCCTAAAACCTCAAATATTTTACATACTGTCGTTTTTCCACTTCCAATACCTCCTGTAATGCCTGCTTTTATCATATTTCCGGATTTAAAATAAGATTATCTTTGCGAAATATTTTCAATCAAAATCAAACGGTCACTTTATTAGACTTTATGTCAAAATTTTTTGTACGTCAGAGCGGCACGAACGCCTAATACCGGTAACCGAAAACTTGTGCTGAGCGAAGTCGAAGTACCGAATAAAATCTATTATAAGCCGAAACAAAAGTAATTATTTTTGCAAAGCAGTTATTAATTTTGGGATTACTTCCTTTTCAAAAGTCTTTTCCCTAAATTGTTGGAGAAAACTAATAAACCTTATTTTGAATAGAAAATTATTACAAACCTTTTTTTTAATCCTGTATTTGTGCGTGAACCAATTGTCTGCGCAGGATATTCATTTTTCTCAATTTTATAACTCTCCGATGAATCTAAACCCGGCTTTAGCTGGCGTTTTTAGCGGGGATGTCCGGTTTATTGGGAATTATAGAAACCAATGGGAGTCTGTCCCGGTTCCTTACCTGACTTTTTCAGGAGCCTACGACACCAAAATATTTAGCAAGCTGGCTCCGAATGGATATTTTGCTGCCGGGGGTGTTTTTAATTATGACAAACAAGGAACAGGTGAACTTAGGCTTACGCAGATTTCACTGACAGGTTCTTATACGCATCAATTAAGCGATTATAGTTTCCTGACTGCGGGTGTCCAGATTGGTTCGTTGAGCAGAGCATTTAATATGGATGGACTTACCTTTGAAAATCAATTTAACGGAGATGTTTTTGATCCGGGGCTTGATCCGAGGGAGAATTTTGAAAACACCAGCAAGTCCTTTCTGGATTTTGGGACTGGTCTGAATTTTCAAATCCAAAACGATAATGGCTTTAGCATCAATATTGGAAGCGGTCTTTTTCATCTGAGTAAACCTCAGCAAAATTTTTATAATCAAACCGCTTCGGAATTGCCTTTTAGAATTACAGGCTACCTGATTGGAATTACAAAACTTAACCCTAAAATGGATTTACAGTTTAGATTGGTAAGCCAGTTTCAGGGATCGTATCATGAATATTTGGGTGGATCTGCCTTGGTTTATAAGTTGAACGATGCCCGTGGTAAGGAGTTATCCCTAAGTTTGGGTACCAATTATCGATATGCAGACGAGAGTGACGCTATTATTCCAACATTGGGAATCAAATATATGATGTGGTATGCTGAGTTGAGTTACGATATAAATATGTCCCAATTTACGGAAGCTACCAATGGAGTCGGAGGGCCTGAGATTTCCATCATCTACACCATCACAAAGGTAAAACCACCTGGGACATTTAAGGCTTGTCCAATATTTTAAACTGCTAATTATTTTATGAGATTCATATCAATTATTTTTTTCTTTCTGGTTATAGGTATTCAACTTTCCGGTCAAACGGCCAAAGCATTTGAAAAGGCTGGCGATAAGGCTTTTAAAAATAAGGACTATGGCGCAGCTTTGGAATATTACCGGAATGCAATGGAAATTAATCAGGAGAAGATTAGCACCATTTATAAGTATGCTGAGGTGGCAAGGATGTTTTATGCCTATGATTTTGCAGTTGATTATTATAAAAAAGTAAAGAACAGCAAAGAAGCAGAAAAATATCCGCTAACTGATTACTGGCTGGGTCAGGTGCATCTATCGATAGGGTTTTATACGGAAGCCATTTCTTATTTTAATAACTATTTGAATAATTCAGGTAATTCTACTTTCGAAAAGCAGGCACAAAAGGCGATTATAAGTTGTGATTGGGCGCTGGAAGTCATCAATAATGAGGACGATATTGAAATCCAACAGTTGAATAAAAGGGTCAATACACCTTATTCTGAGTTTGGTCCCTTACTGCGGGGAGATACTTTGTTTTATACTTCTTTTCAATTTGATAACCTCAATGATGAACATGATCCTCCCCGAAAGATTTCAAAAGTAATGACATCTATTAAAGGGTCAAAAGGGAAACCACTCAAAAGGAAGTTTAATGAACAAATAAAACTGACGGCGCATACTACTTTTAGCCTGGATGGAAATCGGATTTATTATACGCTTTGTCAATATAAAGCAGCCATGGATATCCAATGTGATATTTGCTACCGGGATAAAGATGTAAAACGTAAGCGCTGGGGGAAAACCCAAAAACTCCCGGATTTTATTAATAAAACAGGTACTTCATCTACGCATCCGAATATAGGAAAAGACAATATAACCGGGGAAGAAATTTTGTTTTATTCCAGTAATCGCCCGGATGGCAAAGGGAAACTGGATATTTGGTGGAGTGCTATTTCTAAAGCTGGAAAATTCAGTGAACCACAGAATTTGAATACCATAAACACCGCGCAAGATGAATTAACGCCTTATTTTCACAAAGAGAGCAATACCTTGTTTTTTAGTTCCGACGGGCACCAGGGCTTGGGCGGTTACGATATATATAAGACTACTAAGTCAAAGGATTATTGGATGGAAGTCATTCATACCGGTTATCCGCTTAATAGTAGTTATAATGATGTTTATTTTTCTTTAAACTCGGATTCTACTATTGCTTATCTTTCTTCTAATCGATTGGGTTCCATGTACCTGGAGCCAACTAATAAGTCCTGTTGTAATGATATTTACAAAGTAGTCATTAATCAAAAAGAAGCGGAAAA
>JBLHJZ010000623.1:0-3338 GCA_047619515.1 Saprospiraceae bacterium
TTACTTGTTTTCGAATGGCCGAATTCGCTTCTCCGGGAACATCCAGCTTCCAGATTCTTCCTTCATTTTTTACACCCCAACCATCAATCCAGTCGCCAAAATATAAAGCGCCATCGGGGCCAAAATCCAAACCTGTCGGTAGGAGACCTTTCGCCACTTCCTGTGTTTTATCCAATTCAAAAGATGCTCCTTTTGGTTTTAAAGTAAAAGCATGAATCGGAGAATTCGCCGGTGTACCTCTAAACTCTGAAATAAAGAAGTGATTATACCATTGTTCACCCAAAGCTGTTCCGGGATTATACACCATTCCGGTAGGGCCATTGATATAATTAATGATCGGTGGAAGGAAATAGGCAGCCTGTCCTTCCCAACGTGGAATGCTCATCTTTTCATCCATCCAGACCTTGTAGTCGTTGTTGTCAGGGTCGGTATATTTTCCAAACTGCCAGTTGATCCGCCAGCCACAATCAGAACCGTTGATCAAATAAACGAGCCGCTCTCTTTCGCCCTCGTGATCGCCATCATTATCCTCAGAGATTAGATTTCCATATTCATCGAAAACAAACTCATGTGTATTTCTCAAACCTGCGGAGTATACCTCGAAGTTGCTGCCATCCGGATCAGAACGGACAATAGCCCCCTGATTAGGATACTTCCAGCGCTTACCATTTTTATCGACGACATTCGTTCCGATATCTCCGGTTCCCCACCAAATCCTACCTTGAGGACCTATGGTGACACCGGACATTCCATGTGCACCGAAAGCAATGTGGATGGTATAACCATGACTGATGGATTCTTTTTGATCGGCAATACCGTCTCCGTCATTGTCTTTGATTTTCCATAAATCCGGGCCGACCGAGAGAAAAACTTCTCCATCAAAATATTCTACGCCGTTTGCCAGGTCAGTGATCTCTTCATGAAAATCTTCAATGTATAAATGGGAATGGTCAGCAAGTCCGTCCTCATCATTATCTGCGACGACCCAAATCTGTTCTTTTTCGACAGTCAGGTCGCGCCAGTCCAGCGTACCATCTTCGTTCAGATCTTTTAAAAATTTTTCTCCTTGCGCATTTTGTTCGGAAAAAGTTTTCTTTATAAAAGCTCTCCGGTCTTCCACCGTTTGAAAAGAAATGGAAGCGGTCATCCAGTCCCGATGTCCCCGGATGTCAAACTCGGAATTTAGTAGCCGCGAGCCCAGCGTATAATAAATCCGGCCATTTTCATCAATGCTGATGGCAACAGGATCACTCACTAGAGTATCAGAGGCCCATAGGCTTAGTTCTAGTCCATCTGCAATTTCTGCATTGACCTCTTTCCGTATTTTTGTAGCCATATCCGAGGCTAAGGTTGCGGATATCTGAGTGCTCTTTTTTGGGTATAAGGTGCTGGTCTCCTGGTCTTCTTTTTTACAGGAAGAGAAGGTAAGTGTAAAAAGAAAGAGGCAAGATAAAATAATAGACGGTATTCGGTATTTGGTTTTAGGCGTTCGTAGCCGCTCTGATGGACCAAAACTTTTGGAATAAAGTCTAATACAAAAGGAATTTTTCCTCATCGACATGATATTGATTTTAAGGTATTTAGAAGTGTTTATTAAAACGCATATTTAATTTCTGCGAAATTTATAATTAATGGTTTGACATGAATTCGCACGAATTGCGCGAATTTTTTCGACCTGTAAAGATAATGGCCAATAATACGACTTCTTTGAAGTCGCCAAAGAAGTCATATTATGTTAGCCCTGGTAATTCGCGAAATTTGCGAAAATCCGTGTCCGTGTTTTCGTTTAATACTGACAAACCGAATTATCCGCTTTTACAAAATAAGATTTATAATTCTTCGCTTTTTTATCCATACAGCCACAAAGATTGAGCAGAGAGATCGACTTGAAATCTATAGGTGCCGTCTCCGCCTGAACGGAAATATAGCCATCCTTGATCGGTGTACCATTTGCCGGAACAGAGCCTTCATCGCCACTGACGTTACTGCTATCCGCAGTCGGATGCGTATATTCCATGACGACTTCGCCTTCCATAATGTGCTGAATCAGGGAGTCTCCCAGAACTAACGCTTCAACGGTCACCCAATGATCACCGGGATAGGTTTTGGAAGTGGAATTGACACAGTGCGGGGTAAAAAGGGTATCGGCCATCATGACGTTGGTACCTGGTGTACAAAGATTGGCAGTTGGACGTTCATCGGTTCCGTTGCCGCCGAGGAGTTGCAGTTCCAGGCACATCGGAAAATCCTGTGCCAGCCCCATACTCTCCGGGGATTGGCAGTGAAGCATGAGTCCGTTGTTTCGGATCGCCCATGCCGGACCGCCGGGCATTTGTTCTCCGACGAAACGATAAGTGGACTTTAGCCGGTAATGGGAAAATTTATCTTTGTAAAATATATGCCCGAAGTTCCCTTTAAAAGAATCGGTAGCTTCATAGCGAACACTCATCAGACTGTCTTTAAAGACAAGGCGGTTTTTATAATTTTCGCCTAGTTTGTGCCCCGTAAATTTTGGTGTCCAGTCGCCTATACCTGATCCGTCAAAAAGGGAAATCCATTCTTCGGTCGTGGTATCTGATGTCGGGCTTTCAGTTTTACAGGAAAACAGGAAGCAGATCATTAAAATCATAATCGGCAATAGAAAGGTGGTCGTGGAAAGCTTGGATTGGTGGTTTTTCATTTTGTGTTGATTATGTGTGCTAACAAAAGTAAAAGTGATGTGCCTTCTCTGCGTTTCTTCTTTTCTCTGCGATTAATTATTCAAACCGCAAAGAAAATGAGAAGCGCAGAGCATTCAAGAATTGAATTTTTATCTAAATATAATGCAAGTTTTATTGCCAATTCATTTATGCGTAAGAGTTTGTTGTAAATATAGGAACAGAAATTTAATAACTGTCAAAATTACGCTTATTAATTTTTTTATCCCTTTACAAATTGCCCAAATTGCCCAAAATGCCATAATACGCCGGATGGATCATGCAGGAAACATTCTCTTCCCCAGTCGAACGATTTGATAGGGCTTAATTTTACGTTTTTGTATTTCCCGGGAATAACAAGGTTTTGTAAATCCTCATAGCATTTATCTACATCATCTACTTCAATAAATACCATAGAATTGTTTAGCCAATCTTTGACGTAAGCATCCTGTAAATAAAACCCTATTGCTTCATTGACTTTGAATAATGACATATCACCTGATATTATCACCTCTTCAAATCCCAATTCCTGGTAGAAGGTACGAGACTCGTTAAAGTCTTTTGCACCTATAAATGATCTTATGCTTTTTGCTTTGTAGTTCATGAAGCTGTAAATTTTAAATAAAGATAAGAAGTTGAAAC
>JBLHJZ010000624.1:0-3337 GCA_047619515.1 Saprospiraceae bacterium
AATACTGATAAATAAAGAAGCAAATTCTGCTATATCAGTATTTGGTTTGACTTCTTTTCTTTCAATCCCTATTTGGATGGTATACCCGATTCTCTGCTGCCAATAATCTAAAGCTTCTATCACTTTTCCTCTAAGAACCGGGTTATTATCATCGGCTTCAATGGAAGTATTCAATATCGGGCATCCTCCTTCGACTGGTGGAGAAAACAGATTTTCTTTATAATAATAAACGACTCCTTTTAGTTTGTCCAGCGTGTTTTCAATGACATGCGTTCTCTTAGCCACCTCCTTTTTCACCACTTCAACTGCAAATTCGAAGGAAGCCAAAGCGATTTCTTCTTTGCTTTTAAAATTGCCATAAAGGCCTCCTTTTGTAAGTCCGGTTGCCTGCATAATATCCTGCATTGAAGTACCTGCATATCCTTGTTGATTAAACAAATTTGCTGCTTCTTTTATAATAAACCTCCTTGTTTTCGTTGCTTTGGTAAGCTTTTCCTTCTGTGTCATCGCTTATAAATATTAATTACAAAACCTATATAAATAACTGTTTACCAAATATTTATAATTATCATCGTTAATTTTTAATTGAATAAAGCTTTCATTGATTTCAAGTGATGATTCGTATGAAATATTGTAAACAGGAGCGTTTCCCGCATCGTTACTTTTCCCAATGCAGGGTGTGGAAGGCAATAGCTATCCAGGTCTTTTTCAGACCAATTCGCTATCCTATCGGAAAACTTATCTTCGATCATTTTCCAGTTTGCCAATAATTCCTCTCTTGTCCAGGTCTTTTCCTGATCAGGGGAATATTTTGGTGGAGCCTTTGTACCGGTATTCAACACATCCTTGTAGGAACCGAAAAGTTCATCATAAGACCTTGAACCCGTTTTTGATTTTCCAAATATCATTAACTTTAGCTTGGACATATTCAATGCAGAAGGAACCCCCTTGGAAGACAAGATCAAATGTTCTAATTGATCAGAAACGGACCATTTCTCTCCAGGATTATACTTGAAAGATTTTTGATCAAGGTTAATGACAAAGGAGGTTACTTCCTGATAAGCAAGTTGAATCTGCTTAATAATATCTTCTTTTGTTTGATAGGTAGTTGTTTGCATAATTTAAAGTTTCAACAAAAATATACCGAACGGTTTATTTTTCCTAGTATTTTCCAAATTTTAACCTTTTCCGAGAGCCTTTAGACCTACCTTGATGAAAGATAAACCCAAGGGGTTTTGAAAACCCCTTGGGTTTAGCCCTTGCGATAAACTGGACTATCCCTCTCCTTAAACAAAATTATTAATTCTTCATTTTTCATTCTTCATTATAATTTCCTCTTTTTACCTTTGCGAAATGGGGAACATACACACTGCTTATCTTTTGACCGGGAGTAATCTGGGAGATCGTTTTGAGAAAATGACCAATGCTAAAGAAAGGATTCATGAACTAGCCGGAACTGTTTTAGCATTTTCCAACTATTATGAAACAGCCGCTTGGGGAAAAGAAGACCAACCCGACTTTCTGAACCAGGCCATAAAGATCAGCACTAGCCTTCCTCCCTTGGATTTACTCCACATTTTATTAGAAATTGAGCAATCTCTCGGACGAAAAAGAGATGAAAAATGGGATGCCAGAACGATAGATATTGATATTTTGATGTACGATGATATTGTCCTGGACAGCTCCGAACTGAGCATTCCGCATAAACATATGCACGAACGAAATTTCACTTTGATTCCTTTGATGGAAATTGCAGCGACAATTGAGCATCCGGTTTTAAAAAAATCAATTGAAACACTATATTGGGAATCCAAAGACCCTTTGGATGTTTATCAGATAGATTCACTATGACCAAAATAACATTTCCATACCAATACATAGCCATTGAAGGGAATATTGGAGCTGGCAAAACTACTTTGTGTAAGATGCTCGAAACCGATTTTAACTGCCGGCTTATTCTGGAACAATTTGCAGACAATCCTTTTTTGCCTTTTTTTTATGAGAATCCGGAGCGGTTTTCGTTTCCGGTCGAGTTGTTTTTTATGACCGAAAGGCATAAGCAATTAGCGGAACATCTTGCACAAAAGAGTCTTTTCCACGAACTCATTGTGGCGGATTATTTTTTTTTAAAAACCTTATTATTCGCTAAAAACAATTTAGCCGATGAGGAAAACAGATTGTTCCAACGGCTTTTCCATATCCTTAATGCCACTTTCCCGAAGCCGGAGTTGTTGGTGTATATCCATCGGTCTGTTGATAATTTACTTACTAATATCAAGCACCGTGGAAGACCTTACGAACAAGATATCAAGCCCGGATACCTCCAGGAGATTCAAAATACTTATTTCGAATATTTCAGAACAGAGTCCAAAGTCCCTATCTTAATCATTGACGTAGACCAGGTTAATTTTATAAAAAGTGAAACCCATTATAAAATGATTGTGGAGGCTTTGACAAAGACCTATGCGCCGGGGATGCATCATTTGAGCTTTGTAAGCTGATCAAGAAAATAGACGGTATTCGGCATTCGATTTCCAGCATTCGTAGCCGCTCTTACATACAAATACGTTTGGAATAAAGCCTAATAAGTAGTGAAATAGTAAGGGTTCATTGACAAATTTCGTGGAATAAATTTTGAGAACTCCGCGAGTTAGGAAGTGAAGGGCTAGAGTTCTTAAAGTCACCCGATTTTAAGAACTCTAGTCACTACTCTCTACCATCCCACGGAGTTCTCAAAACATTGTCACGACATTCGTCAAAGAGCTACCTCTGCATAATACTTTGTAAAATATAAGCCACGGAAATACCCAGATAATTTCCAATAGCATAGCCTACTAAACCTGTCGCCATTCCTGAAACGATCAGCGTCCTGTTTTTAATAGTACTGGCAATCTGACCAATAAACACCGGGCCGTACAAAGCTGCAGTAGCAGTAATCATCATAGTGTCAACATCAATTTTAAAAATTTTAGCTAATAACAAATGTAAAATTACCGTCGATCCTAAAACAAAGCCAGTATATAAAATAATCGTTCCACCTTCAGACAAAAGGGTATTAAGGTCTGCCTGCATACCAATCGCTACACAAAACATAAGTAGTAAGTATTCGCCTATTTCAAAAGAGCCCTTGATATTTCTGATGCCCGGAATAAACGAAGCGCCAATACTCAAAGTCGTTAACATCAAAAGAATAAATGCAAGTGCTTTAATATCTCCAAAAATGAGCAGGCATAAGCCAGTGGACATCCCGAGAATTAATAGGGTCGTAGCAAGAAGTATCAATAGCCCTTTGAGCGAAAACACTTTTCTTTCGCCTGCACTTATTCCTATGGTATTT
>JBLHJZ010000625.1:0-3325 GCA_047619515.1 Saprospiraceae bacterium
TTTGTTGTTCAGGATATGGAAAGCGTCGGAGCGTATTTTGTAAAACTCGATGTGCTGGCACCCTCGTTTTTGGTAGCCATGATTTTTGGATTTATATTTTCTAAATTTTTTCCGCCTCAGCATCCTGCTGTTGATATTTAAGCCGAAGGGTTTCTAAATACTACTCTGATACTTTAGAAATACTATGATCACGCTGTGGTAAGATGTACAATATGCGTAGGTAAAGTAGCGTCGCTTTTTGTTCCAGCGGAACAATATCTTAATAGCAGATGATAGGCTGCGTTTGTTTCCGCTCCATCGGAACGGTATCTAATCATTCTAACCAGAAAACGATCTAAATCGATTACAGAAGCGTTTTTAAGATACCATTCCGATGGAATGGTATCTTAAAAACGGACGCAACTTTATATCGCCAGATTGTACACCCTACCTCTCTGAGGTCGAACCCATGGATAAATTTTCTCGGCTAATATACTTTGACCTCTATGGAGGTCATATTATATTAGATTGAGGTCAAAAAACGGAGATCGACCTCGGAGAGGTCGCAGTATGACCGTAAAATAGGTAATCATCATTTAAATTGCTGCACCCTCTACCGCCGAGAAAAGGAGAATCTCAGAGAATTTAAGCGTTGAAAATGTACTATAAATTCGAATGTCCCTACTTTTAAGTGATAGAAATAATTATACTTTTTATTAAACAAACCCAACCTTCCCGCCTTCTTTCTACGTGTATACAGGTGAAAGAAAGAAAAGAGCTTATTGCGGCGCTAAAGCCGTTAAAAAATTAAATCAATGAAAAAAGTATTTTTAATCTCTCTTATAGGTCTTACATTTCTGGGATTTAGTTGTCAGAAAGAAAATCAAGCCACTGAAGTGAATATCAGACTTAAAAATGTAAGTTCCATTGAATATACGGATATTGTAGTTAGTTTAACACATATGTATAACGATTTGGCTGTCGGAGAATCATCTGAATATCAGGTGTATGAATCCGCTTATGGTTATGCGGCTATTAGTTTGAAAGCTAATGGAGAAGAATATAGGTTGCAACCTATTGATTTTGTTGGAGAGGCACAATTAGAGAATGGGAATTATACTTATGAATTAGAGGCTGTGAAATTAAATGGTGCTAATTTTATAAAGTTAGAATTAAAAGAAGATTAAGGTTTTTTTATATTGTTAGGCAATACTAAGAAAGTCTATAGTAACCTACTTTCGGCCTTTGCTTTATCTCACGCTTTGAAAACTAATAGCATTCTGTTTTACAAGAAAAAACCCCCAAGGGTAAATGAAAGTTAGCCAACAGCTATTACAAGATTGTATAAACGGCGATCGCAGGGCGCAGTTTCAACTGTACAAAAGTTGTTTTAATTGCTTAATGGGGGTTTGTATGCGGTATAAAAAAGATGAGGATGAGGCAGCATCTGTACTGAATATGGGCTTTCTAAAGGTATTGAACAATCTGGGAAAATATAAACCCGGCGTACCTTTTGAGGCTTGGATCAGGAGAATAATGATCAATACGGTGATCGACGAATTCCGAAAAAACCGTAAAGTAACGGAACTGATTGAGCACACTGATTTTACAGAAGGGGTACCTTATACAAAAGCAGTAGATTATAATACGGCGGATCAAATGTTTGATGCCCAGCGATTGGAAAGGTTTATAAAAAAATTACCGCCGGTTAGTCAAAAAGTTTTCAACCTATATGCCATTGATGGCTATTCCCATAAAGAAATTGGAGAGATGCTGGGGATGAGTGACGGGACTTCGAAATGGCATTTGTCATCATCAAGGAAAAAATTGCAAGAAATGATTCAAAAAGCGATCAATGCTTCAAAAGTAATATGATATGAACGATCTCGACAAATTATTTAAAAATAAAATGCTCGACAGAGAGTTCGAATTTAAGGACTCCTACTGGGAAGCCGCCGAACAATTGATCGGGCAGGAAGAGCAGAAGCGCAGACGTGGCGGACTTTGGTGGAGGTTTGGGGCATTTTTATTGCTCTTTGTCATCGCCGGTTATTTTATTACCAATATACAAAGCGCCACTACTGTTTCAACATCAGAGATAATAGATGAAAATCAAAATGTTGCTGTAAAGAAGGAACAGAATGTAGCCCTTCAAGAACAAAATTTATCCCCTGCAATTGAAATCAAGCAAGGCAAGCAAACTGATCCTACCTTCATTAATGCTGAATCCCGAACACCTGACAACCAGGAATCAAATAGACCAACAATTCAACAAACTGTATCAAGCTATGAAAGTATTACTCCACCAATCGACCTCTCGAAAAAAGGTGTTTCAAAGGAGCGATCAACAGATGCGGTAGAAAATATCCCGGCATTGGATGTCAAAAAAATTGATGTTCAATTGCCTGGAGCAGATACTATTGCTCAGCAGCCGGTTGAAAAAACAAAGCAAAAATTAGAAGTGGCAGGCAATTCCGTCAAGGAAACCTCAACGATTGCCGAGTTGGCACTTTTGCCGTTTAAACCTTCCGAATTAACCATTCCGGAAGCGGACTGCGATGGCTGTTTTGATATGGTAAAATTGAAGTATAAGCCAAAGCGTTTCGCATTTGCACTAGCAGCAGAGAGCGTATATTTCCTTAAAGGATCTTTGAAAAAGAGCTGGTATGGCGCTTCGGTAGGTGGCGTGGTTGAGTATCAGTTCATTCGAAAGATGGCACTCCGTTCTGGTCTTCAGGTGGCGAGAATTCAATATAATGGACAGAAAAGCGAAAGCGAAAGCGAAAGAGAAATATATTTATCTTCTGGAAGTCAATCAACTGGTGAGAACTTCTCAGAAAGTGCAAACCAATATAGCTTTGGGCTAAGGACGATTAACTCCTATTATAATCCAAAAAGTATTTATCAGTTGGAATTACCCTTGTCGATTCAATTCAGACATAGACGACATGCTATCGAAGTAGGTGCTCAATTGAGCATGCTATTAGGGGTCAGAGGTAGCGCATATTCTAATAGTTCATTATTCCCATGGGAGCAGGCAAGTTTAGAAACTACAGCGCCTTTTCTGATAATGGAAGAGACTGGTACTAAATGGCTGCCAGATAATAATTTAAAAAAATATACTACCAATCTAAAGTTTGGCTATGAATATTCAGTTACCCCTCGGTTTGCTATTAATCTGAGTTCGTATTTTAGTCTAAGTAGTAATTCCCCGCCACTTGATGATGGTAATGGGGTATTTAGTTCTTTACTGGATAATAGTGCAGCAGAAAGTAATGTATCAGATGATAAAGGAAGATTCCATTTCCGGGTAGGAGCAAAGTGGTATTTTAAAAAATAATTTTGT
>JBLHJZ010000626.1:0-3315 GCA_047619515.1 Saprospiraceae bacterium
AAGTACGATAATGCTATCGTTAGAAACTTTGCTATTGCTACCATTACCTTTGGGATTATAGGAATGCTGGTCGGATTATGGATTGCGCTGGAACTGGTGTTTCCTGCTATGAATCTTGATCTGCCTTATACTTCCTTTGGACGATTACGACCACTGCATACCAATGCGGTGATTTTTGCTTTTGTAGGCAACGGTATTTTTATGGGCGTCTACTACTCGTTACAGCGTTTGCTCAAAGCGCCCATGTATAGTAAGGTACTGAGCAATATTCACTTTTGGGGTTGGCAGGCTATCATCCTTGCGGCCGCTATTACCTTACCGCTGGGTATCACCAGTAGCCACGAATACGCTGAGCTGGAATGGCCGATTGATATCGCTATTGCGCTGGTCTGGATCGTCTTTGGTATCAATATGTTTGGAACGATCTTGAAGCGACGGGAAGAGCATATGTATGTAGCCATCTGGTTTTACATAGCTACCTGGGTGACAGTGACTATTTTACATATTTTTAATAACCTGGAGATTCCGGTTACTTTGATCAAAAGTTATCCGGTCTTCGCAGGAGTACAGGATGCATTGATACAGTGGTGGTACGGACATAATGCAGTAGCCTTCTTCCTGACGACGCCTTACCTTGGATTGATGTATTATTATTTGCCCAAAGCAGCTAATCGACCGGTGTTCTCTTATCGGCTATCGATTATTCACTTCTGGGCATTGATTTTTATTTATATCTGGGCAGGGCCTCACCATTTATTATATACGTCACTTCCTGATTGGGCGCAGTCATTGGGAATGGTTTTCTCCCTGATGCTTATCGCTCCATCCTGGGGAGGTATGCTCAATGGTTTATTGACCTTGAGAGGTGCCTGGGATCGGGTACGAACGGATCCGGTTTTGAAATTCATGGTGGTTGCGATTACTGCTTATGGTATGTCGACTTTTGAAGGGCCGATGATGGCTATCAAATCATTTAATGCTATCACGCATTATACGGACTGGACAATCGCCCATGTACACGTAGCTGCTTTGGGCTGGAACGGGATGCTGACCTTTGGTGTCTTGTATTGGCTAATTCCAAGAATCTATAACACTAAAATATATTCTGTCAAACTCGCTAACACGCATTTCTGGTTGGGGACGCTGGGCATTATTTTTTATGCGGTGCCATTATATTGGGGAGGCGTGACACAACAGTTGATGTGGAAACAATTTTCTGCTGATGGTTTTCTGGTGTACCCCAACTTTTTAGAAACGGTCACCCAGATTATTCCGATGTATGCCATTCGGGCTTTTGGCGGGCTGCTGTTTTTTAGTGGGCTTTTTGTGATGTTGTATAATTTGGTAAAAACGATGGTTGCCGGAAGTTTTCAATCCAATGAAGCTGCTTCCGCTCCTCCTCGTGAAAAATATGTCGCCCATAAGGGAGAACACTGGCACCGTATATTGGAGCGAAAATCCATGATCATGACGGTGCTGGCGTTGATCGCTATTGCTATCGGAGGACTGATGGAAATATTGCCGATGATGTGGGTAGAATCCAATGTGCCGAAGATCGCAACGGTACAGCCTTATACACCGTTGGAGCTACATGGCCGTGATCTGTATATTCGGGAAGGCTGTGTGGGTTGTCATTCCCAGATGATCCGACCTTTCCGTTCGGAGACAGAACGCTATGGAGAATTTTCAAAATCCGGAGAGTTTATCTATGATCGGCCATTCCTTTGGGGGTCAAAACGAACCGGGCCGGATTTGCATCGAATAGGTGGTAAATATCCTGACTCCTGGCATTATAATCATATGATGTATCCACAGGTGATATCACCGGGCTCTATCATGCCGCCCTATCCATGGATCATAAAAGATGATTTGGATATTTCTACCACCGCCAGGAAGATTGAAGTCTTACAAATGCTCAATACTCCTTATCCTCCGGGTTACGCTAGTATTGCCAATGAGGACGTGAAGAAGCAGGCGGCTATCATTGCAAAAAGACTCCGCGATGACGGGATCAAACAGGAAGGACTCGAAAACAAGGAGATCGTCGCTTTAATTGCTTATCTGCAACGATTGGGTACGGATATTAAAAAATTAGATAAACCAAAAGCAAAGAACTAAACAAAAGCATCATGTATAAATACATTCTCGATTCTATAGATCAAATTGACTGGTTAGCTATTATTCCCTTGATTATATTCTTTACTTTTTTTGTCGGGACGATCATTCAGGTGGTTCGGGAAAAGAAAAGTTTTATTGAAAAAATGGAAAAAATGCCTTTGGAAGAGGACTGATTAGTCCAGGTTAACGAAAATGGCTCACGGATCCCCGATTAGAAATCGGTGCTCAACGATCCATTTCCTCGGATAAGATCATTGAGCACGTAGTGAAACGGAGGGATCAGTGAGCTGACAAGTGAAACCGAAGAATATTATTATCAATAAAAAGACGTCAACCCTATAGGTATGAAAAAGATAAGATTAAAAATTAATTTTCTAGCCCTGTTATTCGCAGTACCTTTATTTACTTTTGCTGCACAGGATGGCAAAGCGGCCAATCCAGATTTCTATTCCGATCTGTCGGGGTATCTGATAGGAGTAATAGGTGCAGTGGTGATTGCCGGCACCTTAGCCTTGCTGGTCAATTTATTAAACCAAATTATAAAACTCCGGGAAATTGAAGTGTACAGGGAACAAGGTTGGGAGGAATTCTTGGAAGTCAAAAAAGTAAACGAAGTCCCCTGGTGGCAACGCTTTAGTCGTATCATGACAGATAGGGTTCCGCTCGAAAAAGAAGAAGCAATTCTCTTTGACCACGAATATGACGGCATCCGCGAATTGGATAATAATCTTCCACCCTGGTGGGTTTATGGTTTTTATTTGACCATTGGTATTTCCATCTTCTACATGGGTTATTATCATTTTTCTTCTCATGCTAAAAGTTCAGCAGAACTATATGCCATAGAGATGCAGGAAGCAAAGGAAGCCACAGATCGTCATTTGGCCAAGCAAGCGGATAAAATTGACGAAAGCAATGTCGTAGCCCTAACCGATGTTGCGGCACTTAGTGATGGGAAAAGCGTTTTTGATGCTTTGTGTGTCGCCTGTCATTTGCAAAGCGGAGGTGGTTCTCCGGTAAGTGTGGGCCCTAACCTGACTGACCAATATTGGCTACATGGCGGTGGTATCAAGGATGTTTTTAAAACCATCAAATACGGGGTACCTGAAAAAGGGATGATCTCCTGGAAGACGCAACTCCGGCCTGCTGAAATTCTTAGTGTCGCGAGTTATATATTATCACTACAAGGTACTAATCCTC
>JBLHJZ010000627.1:0-3314 GCA_047619515.1 Saprospiraceae bacterium
TAATTCGTGTTTTTTTCATGCTATTTTTGCCGCCCCCGAGGCAGGGCCTCGGAGAATTCGGTTGATTAAAGTTATTTTTTATCAACTTGAATTTTATGAAGCGAAACCATTACGCCTAAAGCAAGCGATATTGAAATGTAAAGTAATGAAAACCATTCTGGGAAATGAACGAAATGTATAGTTAATAATTTTATAGCAACAAAAGTGAGTATCGAAAAAACACTGTATTTCAGATAACGAAACTTCTCTAGCATATTTGCCAGGAAAAAATACATAGCACGTAAACCCAGTACGGCAAACATATTGGAACTAAATACAACAAATGAATCTGTAGTGATTGCCAATATAGCAGGAATACTGTCTAATGCAAAAAGCAGGTCTGCGAATTCAATCATGATTAAAGCGGCAAACAATGGCGTGATCATTTTTACCCCATTTTCAATGGTAAAGAATTTTTCACCATCCAGACTTTTACTAATTTTGAAAAGTTTACTCAGCTTCTTGGACATTGAGCTTTCCGATGGGTTTTCGTCTTCTTTTTCGAGCATATTGAAAGCGGTGTACAATAAAAACGCCCCAAAGATATAAGTTATCCAGCTGATTTTGTGGATCAAAACCACCCCAAGCCAGATCATCAAACCTCTGAAAACGATTGCACCAATGATACCCCAAAATAGTGTTTGATGTTGATACTTGACCGGAATCTTATACGATTTGAATATCATTGCGATAACAAACAGATTATCTACACTCAAAGATAATTCAATAAAATAACCACTCAGGTATTTTACAACCGCTTCAGAACCAGATAAATCATTGATGTTTTCAGTTTTTCCCGTATTAAAAACCCAGTAAATAACCAAAGAAAACAGTAAAGCAATGCAAATCCAAAAAATCGTTTCGATGGCCGCTCTCTTATTGGTTAGCGGTTGATTTTTATTATGGAGTATGATTAGGTCAAAACCTAAAAGCAACAAGATGAGTGCAATGAATAATATCCAGATCATTTAGTTATAGCGTTAAAATTCCATGAAAATAATTATTCTTTTTCAAAACTCAAGGCCTGAATCAAATCGTTTTGAATCATCAGCTTCGTCCTAAAAGAAAATTTGCTGGTTTTTAAATGGCCGATATAGAATTTCCCAATGCTTTAAGGACATCAGATTCTCTAAAAGTCACATCTGTAATATCCAAATTCGACTATTAATAAGATGTTCGTTATGCCAACCCGGATCCTTTACTCAAAAGTGTTGAAATTAGGTTGAAAAATAATGTGACCTGGATACTTTTTTTTGTCATTATCAAAAATAATGGTATCCCTATTTATAAAATATGACAATGAATATAAGAGATTGTGTTAAATCTGCCGATAATAAAGTGTCCCTTGAATGTAAAGCCATGAGCGAGTTTGTAAAAAATAAGCAAAACTCATTGACTGATCGACTAGAGTATTTTGAAGACATCATTAGTATAGAAATAGGTGATACTAGTTTGTCAAGGGTTAAAGGATTTGAAAGAGAATTTAACATCCGACAGGTTTTTATCAAATACGAAGGAGATAACCCTACCGGCACCCAAAAAGACCGGATTGCCTTCGCCCAGGTATATGATGCTATGCGGAGAAATTTCGATACGATTGCACTGGCCACTTGTGGAAACTACGGTGTAGCGGTAGCTTTAGCAGCTAATCTTGCAGGAATAAAGTGTATGATCTACATTCCAGGAGGTTACCAAACGGACCGAATCAATGAAATGGAATCGCTGGATGCGACCATTATTCGTTTGCCTGGTAGCTATGAAGAGGTGGTAAAAAAAAGTAGCTGGCTGGCTGCTGATCATGACTGGTACGATGCCAACCCCGGTGGAGCAAATACCCCATTACAAATTTCAGCATATTCTCAAATTGCTGCCGAAATTTACGATCAATTAGGAGACGCACCAAAATATTGTGCTGTTCCGGTTTCTAATGGAACGCTTCTCGCTGGTATTTATCGTGGTTTTGTAAGCCTTTATAAAAGAGGAAAGACCTCAAGAATACCTATAATGATCGGCGCATCCTCAACCCATAAAAATCCGATTATTCAATCTTTTATCCACGGGTTGGATTTTTGTAAAGACCTTGATCCACGAAAAATTATCGAAACAAAATACAACGAACCCCTTATCAACTGGCATAGCTTTGATGGAGAGGAAGCGCTCTATGCTTTGCGGGAGTCGAATGGAGCTGCATTCAATGTGAGTGATAAAGAAATGAAAGACATGTCGGCTTTTCTAAACAAAAAAGAAGGCTTCAAGATATTACCAGCTTCTACTGCAGGGCTGGTAGGATTACTTCAATTGCACGAACAAAAAAAACTGGAACCAGACCGATTTGTGGCCGTGCTTACCGCTAAATATTAAAATAAAGAAAAAATGAAAAAGAAAACCATTGATGGAAAGGCGCTGGTTTATTGTCAGGGCGCTTTCAATACGCCGGAGGGCAAAACTGCTCATGGCCTTGTTCGTTTCACCGAACGCTACGAAGTTGTTGGCATCATAGATAATGTGCATGCGGGGAAAGATGCAGGGACCGTATTAGACGATCGTCCAGCAGGGATAATGATTTTTCCAGATTTTGATACAGCAATCAAAATGCTGGAAAAAGAAAATAACCTCCCTGCTAATTTTGTTATTGGCTTGGCACCCGATGGAGGAAGGTTGCCTAAAGAAGCAAAATCGGTCATTAAAAAAGCTTTGAAAATGGGACTTCATGTAGCCTCTGGTTTGCATGATTTTTTAACCAATGATCAGGAATTGGTAGCTTTGGCCAAGGCAAATCACTGTACGATCAAGGACGTCAGAAAAACACCAGACAGAGACCAACTTCATTTTTTTACCGGTGATATTGAAAAAGTCAATTGCCTGAAACTGGCAGTGCTGGGTACCGATTCTGCGGTTGGAAAAAGAACAACAGCCTGGATGCTCGTTCATGCTTTTAGCAAGGGAAACTTAAAGGCGGAAATGATCGGTACTGGCCAAACAGCCTGGATGCAGGGCGCCAAATATTCTATGATCATGGACAGCTGTATCAATGATTTTGTGTCCGGAGAAATAGAACATGCGGTGGTCTCGGCCTGGAACAAGGAACATCCCGATGTGATTGTGATAGAAGGGCAAGGGAGTTTGATGAACCCGGCTTACCCTGGTGGTTTCGAAATATTGGCTGCCGGAAGGCCAGATTATGTTATTCTGCAACATGCGCCACGGCGCCTGGAATATGATGGCTTTCCTGGTTATAAGTTACATTCGCTGGAAGAGCAAATCCGGGCTATTAA
>JBLHJZ010000628.1:0-3290 GCA_047619515.1 Saprospiraceae bacterium
GGAGGATCATACACGGTAAAAGTAGTATCCCAGCTACAGTTTTCCTGATCAACAACGGTGAAGGTGTATTCTCCTTCACCTAATCCTGCCATAAAATTTGTATTGTCAAAGCTGATGGAATTAAGGGTATATTTATAAGGGGGGATTCCTCCAAATACTTCGTCAATACTGATGATCACATCATTTTCGCCATGACAAGAGGGTTCCCGGATACTAAGGTCAGCACCATTTAATGAATGTGGACTTTCAAAAACATCTACATAGGTCGTATCCGAACACTTATTAATAGCGTCTGTTACCACAAGAATATAAGTACCTTGCCCAGCAACATTAATACTCGAATGCTGTGAGATTAAAGTCTCATCATACGTCCATTCGAAAGTAAGCGCTCCTGCCCCGGTAGAATTAAACCCATTGATTTCAACTTCAACAGTATGGCAATCAAGATCATCCGGGATATTGGCGTTGGCAACCGGGCTATCATCGATTTGTCTGACGCTAAAAGAGGTGTCATTTTTACAGCCAGTAAGCGCATCAGTCAATGTCAAGGTATAAGTCCCTGGCAAGACGGCAGTAGTAAGCAATTCATCAAGCGGCCCTGTAAGTCCTCCTGTCGGCCCGAGCCACGCTATTATTATATCCGGGCTTGTTTTCGATCCGTTTGCATTCAATTCAACAGCAGTCGTATTGCAATTCAAATCGGCAGGAGTAGCAAGCCTGATTTCCGGTATCTGCAGGACATTGATAGACATTGTTTCTGTAAAGGAGCAGTCTTGTTCGGTAAAAGTGTAGGTGATAGTATTTGTACCATAATCGACCGATGAATCATTTGGATCAAATAATCCGCTGATAGTATCAATAATACCATTTCCACTCCATACACCCGTCCCATTAGTGTTATTTATCACATTGGCATTTAAAGCAAAAGGAGGTAAATGATCTGTCAAACAGAAATCAGGTATAGCGTCCAGTCTAATCCTGATGGTCGAACAATCCGTAGCATAACAAGTCTGGGTAACTGATATATCTCCACAAGGAGCCGTACCTAAAAATGTCAACTCAATGGTTACCGCATCAAAAGTGTTCAAAGGTGAAACGGTATAGGTATTTCCAGTTTGAATTCCAGGAGTACCTGCAAGGACATTGATCGTATATCCCAATGCTCCATCGACATCATCCCAACTGAATTCAATCATAGAAGTATCTGTATTGCAATCGATCAGCGGGGGAGAGAGTGGGGCGACAACAGTTACCATTTTAGTGATTGTAGTAGAGGTACAGCCATTAATATCAGTTACCGTCAAAGTGACCGGGTATGTACCTTCCGCTGTCCAGCCTATTTCATAAGGGCCTGCACTGTTACCGGAAATGATATTGCCCCCGTTAAAATTCCAGTCATATATACTTCCATTGACAGGAGGTGCGGATATAGTAGCAAACTGATTTGCACAAATTAGTGAAGTGGCCGAAAAACTGGCAGTAGGGGAGAAGTACACGTTAATTGTAATTTCTTCAATGTATATAAAACCATTTTCCACGAAAGTATAGGTAATTACATTCGGGCCTAAATTGGCCAAAGTTGGATCAAAATAATTTGGAGGAACAAATCCGGAGCCGCTCCATACTCCGACTCCCGTTCCATCTCCGCCCTGAATAGTTACTACTAGCGTTTCCAAACCGTTATTTGCACTCAGGCAAATATCTGCTATGGGTTCGATAAATAGAATAACAGAGGGATAAGCAATTTCCTGTTGAGGCGGACTGTCGAAATATAGACCAATATCATTGGTTGATAAAGCATTAGCGTGAAGACAACTGTTATTCCCAAAATGAGCTGAAACGGTAATAGGCATGGAGCAGAGAATAATAAAAATCCAAAGGAGTCTTGGGTTTACCTGCCTAAATACAGCAAGGAAATAATGACTCTTTTGGGCAATCCTCTTCTTCATGATTGGTAATATTTTGATAAAAATAATGAAACAATTGCATACTAACTGTAAAGTACATTACAATTTCGACGAACTACACTTTTCGAACCTTTATTGAATGTAAAACAATGAGTACTCAAAAGCGGCTATTATGCTTTTGGCAGGCGGGAATTTATCTAAAAAGAACCCTTAAAGCTAATACGATTTTTTAGAAAAAAGGTATAATTCTCTAATTATTTTAAAAAGTTGTGCTTGACAGGATGTTGTTTAGTTCATCGTAAAGTAAATAGTGGCTGTTTTTAGTAACGGGTAAATTTACCCTTCCTACCAATCATCCGTCCTAAAAGGAGACGCGGGATTCCCTTCGCTATTATATAAATTCGCATTTTCGGGATTTATCGACCAGGCGTATCTTACCGCTACCGGGTCACTTATGATCTTATTACGGACAACGATTTGATCTCCTTCTATTTTCGCCTGAGCCCAATAGAATTTTTTGTCCGGGCCGGCAATTTCGAAAGTCTGCAATATTTCACCATTTTTAGTAGCCAATTTACTACCGAAAAGGTCGAAACTCAAACGAATAGCACTGTCTTCTATTTCCATAGATTTATAGACCGGGCCTGAGTAAACAAGGTCTTCGTTATAGGCTATTTTTCGGGCGCCTAAGGCAAGCCGAAAACCTACATCCTGTTTATTTCGGGGGTGAATATCATCAGGATTTCCAATATCAATAATGACAGCCTGTGCTGTATTCGGGAGATTCAAGGTCCTACTTTGTGCTTCCCGCAATCTCGCCCAACCATGATCAGAAGGCTCCGTTTCTGCTTGTTGCCAATTAGCCAATTGTACCCAGAGGAAAGGGAAGTCCCCGCATTTCCATAATTTTCGCCAGTCGCTAATCATTGCAGGAAATTGCTCCTGGTAGTTTTTAGCATCTTCAAATCCGGCATTGGATTCTCCCTGATACCAGATGGCTCCTTTGATAGGAAACTTAATTATCGGATGGATCATTTGATTATAAAGTAGGGTATGAAATTGATTTGGCTGGACAGTATTATTCAATTCTACAAGCCCAACGTTAAAATGCCATTCACCACAGATTGAAGTTTTACCTTTTATAGATTCATAATAAAGGTCTTCGCATTTGCCCGTAAAGCCGCCGCCCCAACCTTTGTCATACACTCTGACGCTCAGTATATTGATCCCGTCACTTAAATTATCAACCGGGATTGTATAATTTCTATTGGCATTATAAGCATCCATGCCACCGATTTCACTGCCATTAAAATAAGTAATATCGGCATCGTCTATTGCACCAAGATTGAGGATAAGATCATGTTGCGTTTCTTCTTGGGTCAG
>JBLHJZ010000629.1:0-3281 GCA_047619515.1 Saprospiraceae bacterium
CTCCCTGACGTTTCCCTTTTTTAGTAGTAATAAGAACGACGCCATTTGAGCCTCTGGATCCATATATAGATGCAGAGGATGCATCTTTTAAAACCTGAATAGATTCAATGTCGTTAGGATTCAATGTCCCGAGTGGATTCTGGGTAGGAGGTCGGAACCTTCCGGCTCCACGTCTAAAGTTATCCCCCTGTACACCGAGGTCAACATTTTTGGAAATAGGGAATCCGTCAATAACATAAAGCGGTTCATTCCCGGCAGATATTGACCCTAATCCTCTTACACGGATAGTAGGCCCTGCTCCGGGTTCTCCACTGGTTTCGCTTACCTGGACTCCGGCCATTTGACCCTGAATGGCATTCTCAAAACTTGTAACGGGGATATCTTTGATTTGGGTCGAAGATAAGGTGACGACCGATCCTGTAATATCTCGCTTTTGTTGCCGGCCATAGCCCACAACAATTACGGCATCAAGGGCTGATACATCTTCACTTATCACAACATCAATGACTGACCGGCCTGCGACCAATACTTCCTGAGTTTTGAATCCGATATAGGAAAACACTAAGGTAGCCCCGTCACTTACTACAAGGCTGTAATTTCCAGACACACCTGATACCGTGCCGGTTCCTGTTCCTTTTTCAAGGACAGAAACCCCAATCATAGCTTCTCCGTATTCATCGGATATCGTTCCTGATACAGTGATTTCTTCTAATGCGGTAATGTTTTCATGAAGTGCTTCTGTAAGATCTAAGTGAGTAGAAGGAGAAGAGGCGATTACTGAATTCGCCAAGAAAAATGCGAATGCTCCCAGCAAAACAGCTGGAAGGAAAGGGGGTAATTTAAGGTTCATATTACATTTGATTTATGGATTAAATTATTTTTTTTAACCTAATACTTGGGATCAATTATGTTGTAATTTTATGTAATATCAATAAAATATTTCGGGATTTATAATAATTTCAAATTATTGTTTTTTATACAAAAGGAATGTATTTTAAATGTTGCCGTATTCAGGTAATCGGAAATACATAGACGACGTCAGGTTTAAGGGATAACAAGGCGACCAAAGCAGTCATTGCTGCCTAAGAATTTGCCTAGTCTTCTTCTCTCCAAAACCTCCTCCGATACGAGTCACATCAATCTCTACTTTATTCATCCCGACACCCAAAACTTTTGCATCACTGATAGGAGAAACTTCCTCGTGTTTTATTTACTTTTGAAAATCATTTTAAGGTGTTTATTTGTTTTAGGTAAAACAACCGAATCGTAGCATGGAAGAATTACTGGCAGCCAGATTACAGATGGCTATCTCTCTCGGATGGCACATCATATTTGCCTGTATCGGAATGGCGATGCCTTTTTTTATGGCTTACTCCGAATGGAAATGGCTCAAAACCAAAGATGAAATTTATCTTGACCTGGCTAAATCCTGGTCTAAAGGGGTGGCAATATTTTTTGCAGTAGGAGCGGTCTCCGGTACTTTACTCTCTTTCGAACTAGGCCTGCTCTGGCCGGAGTTTATGAAACACGCCGGGTCTATTATCGGAATGCCCTTCTCTTTGGAGGGTACCGCCTTTTTTATTGAAGCGATTGCTTTAGGGGTCTTTTTATATGGCTGGGACAAAATATCACCAAGAGCACATTGGTGGTCGGGGATAGTGGTCGGTATCTCTGGTGTCTTTTCGGGCATCTTTGTGGTCGCAGCCAATAGCTGGATGAATAGTCCGGCAGGCTTTGATTTTGTAAATGGGGAATACATCAATATCGACCCTATCGCGGCGCTTTTCAATGACGCCTGGTTTACGCAAGCGCTACATATGACTTTTGCGGCTTTTGCCAGTACGGGCTTTGCAGTGGCAGGGGTACATGCGATCCTGTTATTGAGAGGGAAGAAGATCCGATTTCATAAAGAGGCATTGAAGATCGCTTTGGTCTTTGGTTCGATTGCAGCTTTTGCGATGCCGATCACTGGAGACCTGGCAGCCAAGAGTGTAGCGATACGTCAGCCGGCCAAACTTGCTGCGATGGAGGCACATTATCACACAGAAGAAAGCGCAGCTTTGATCATCGGTGGGATTCCGGATGATGAAAAGAAAGAAGTAAATTATGCGATCAGAATCCCGGGAGCCCTGAGTTTTTTAGCGCATGGGGATTTCAAGAGTGAGGTGATTGGCCTGGATCAGATTCCTGATGAGGAAGAACCACCGGTCGCGATAGTTCATTTTGCTTTTCAGATTATGATTGGCCTTGGGACACTGATGATGGGGATTGGCTTGCTGTACTTTTTTATGCGGTGGCGGCGCTGGGATTATTTGAATAAAAAATGGTGGCTGCGATTGATTGCACTAGCGACACCTTTTGGGTTTATAGCCTTGGAAGCTGGCTGGGTAGTGACAGAGGTTGGTCGACAACCCTGGATTATTTATGGGGTGATGAAAACAGAAGATGCATTGACTCCAATGCCGGGAATTCAATATTCCTTGTTGCTAATTGTCACGATTTATACCTTATTGACACTGGCGGTAATTTGGTTGATGTCGAGACAGATAAAATCTATTCACCAAAAATACGAAGCATAGATGGTCTATACAGAGTTAGTAACGATAATCCTGGGGATAAGTTTGGTGCTTTACACCTTGTTGGGCGGTGCCGACTTTGGAGCAGGAATTATCGAGTTGTTCACCGGGGATCGTGGAAATGAAATGATTTCGAACGCGATGGCTCCGGTCTGGGAAGCGAATCATATCTGGTTGATCATTGCCTTAGTTATCCTATTCAATGGTTTTCCGGAAGCCTATGTGGTTTTTTCTACGGCCTTACACATTCCAGTTTTGATTATTCTGGTGGGTATTATATTTCGGGGAGCGGCATTTACCTTTCGACATTATGATGCCTATAAAGATGAATCTCAAAAATGGTATTCTGCAATTTTCCGGTATTCGAGTGTACTCACCGTATTGTTTTTGGGGATTACGGCTGCAGCACTTTTTAGTGGAACGATTCCTTCTTCCCTGGAAGGCGCTACCTTTTATAGCTATTTTATAGCGCCATGGGCGAATTTTTTCTGCTTATCTGTCGGAGTGTTTTTAATGACACTCTCTGCGTATATCGCTGCTGCATTTTTATTGGGAGAGGTGAAAACAGCGGAAGGGTATCAACTAATTCAAAATTTTACGAAGCGGCTTTTTGTGGCTTCGGTAATTTCTGGAATATTTATTTTCATCGCTTCTTATTTTCAAAACCTGGCATTTCACACTACTTTTTTAGCCCATCCTGTATCG
>JBLHJZ010000630.1:0-3278 GCA_047619515.1 Saprospiraceae bacterium
AATATAAATTACCGTAGGACAGATTTTTTGTAGTTCAACAGTATCCGTACCAATACAACCATACTGGTCGGAAACTTCTACCCAATAAATTCCCGACTCCAATATGTCCAGAGAAGACCAGTCAGATTCATCCTGCCATAAGTAAGTAGCATATGCACCAGGATCTAAAATCGTTTCAAAATCTGTATTACAAAAAACAGTATCCGGGCCAAGATCAGGGGTTGGTGCTGGAATGACCGCTACCTCCGAAAAGGCCGGATAAGTTGCACAACCGGATACTATCCCGACCACAGCATATTCACCAGACATTTCAGGACGCGCATTGTGAATGACGGGGAATTGATTATTGGAAAAATACCCATTGGGCCCATTCCATTCAAAGTCGGCGCTTGATAAATCAGTCGCACCTAAAGAAAAAGATGCTCCTTCACAGATAGTGGTGTCTCCTTCCGCTACCACTGCTTGTCGAAGACTGATCAACAATTCCCGGGTCAATGTATCTTTGGTCTGTAGGCATTCATCAAGGATGATCAACTGAACAGTATAGGTGCCCAGGTTAGGATAAAAATGGTTAAAAATTGCCGCGGTGGTAGTCGTTCCATCTCCTAAATCCCAAATAAAAGAATACCTGTTGGCTGATAGTTTAGCGTCAAAATTGATTGTATCATTCAGGCAGCCCCCTTCCGGAATCGGGTTTATATTTATATTTTTAAAACTAGCACCACCACTATAAGCATAGGACTCTACCTCCCCATAACCATAGGCGGTTGCGATCACCCCACAACCATCAGCAATAATCGTATGGGCACCAGTATTTACCTGAAGGCGAGCATAAGTAAATTCATCGGCTAATCCTACCATCCCTGTCTCTGCTGATCCGGGTACTGGCTGACCATCAAAAGTGACAAAAGGAAAATCTTCGGTCGCTACAATAATATTGATGAAATTCTCGGTGATATTTTGAAAAGATGAATTATACAAAGTAACTGTATCGCGGGTCTGCTCAACACTATTGAGTAAGACCATGGAGGGATCGCCTAAACCCTGAGGATGACCATTACAACCAGAACCTACATTAAACTGGGCTACCTGGATGGGTTTATCGGAAAGAATATAAGTGGCTACCGATTTTTGATATTCTACATATTCTCCCGCATTCAATAAATAGTTACTTGTATTCGAACCATAAACGGTCACTAAAGTACTACTTTCAGCAGCCAAAATCCGGAAGACATCATAATTGGTTTTACTATTGGGCACCGTGACGATTTGTTTCCCCCAAGTGCTCACCGGAAACATTTGTTCCAATAAATTATCTCTGGCTTCACAATTACTTGGAACCTGGGTCCAACTGTTACCGGCAAAGACCGCAAAATTATTATTGGCAGTAATATGAGAACCTGTCAAATCTCCACCCGCAAATTTTGCTTGTACCTGATAAGTTTCTCCGGCATTAAGTTCAACAGAATAAGTAGTTCCTTCTGGCTTTCCTCCTAGTGTCTCGTCACTCAAAGTGATGGTAACAACAGTCTCATCCTGTGTAGCTACGATTAAAAATTCTGAAGGATATATCACTCCGTTTTGATTGATCCCTGTATAGCCCATGGCATAATATTCATTCCCTAAAGAACTGACGGGAAGCACTACCGTTGCTTCTGATCGATAGCTATGGTATTGATGAATATACAAAGAAATTGGATCCTCGGAAATAACCTGAACGCCGACATCATCTATTATTTCCGAACCCCTATTTTCGGTTACATCCGGAAGGGTAATGATAACCACATTATTAGCCAGGACGGTAAAGTTTTGGCTCCAGGCCTGGTTGGGCAAACTGATAACACCACTAGTATTATACTTGGAGGTGATCATGGCAATTTTCTCGTTTTGCCCGGCATCCCGGTGTTCCATAAACCCAAACCAGAAATTAGTCCCTTCATTAGACTGGCTCCAAAGTGGCGTTGCGATTAGGCTCGTAAGTATAATTGTGATAAAAAGAACTAAGCGGTATCTACTCATTGACAATATAAATTATTACTGGATTTTAACCCAAGACAGGGTCATCGGAATGCCAGTTCCCAGAAAAAAGGCACAATCCATCAGGTAAATCATGCTATCGATTTCCATTCTGGCAATACTAAGGAGGATACCCAAAAAAGAAAGTATCTGAAATAATCCAAAGTACAATCCAAATTTCAATCCTTCCCTCCATTTTATCCCGCAGAATAAAAACCCTGCTCCAATAAAGGCAAAAGCTATTCCTGCCATTTTCATCTAGTAATCCAGCATGGGGCTATAGTCAAAAGAAAGTCCGCTGATATATTGCAGAAACTCAAAAACCAATTCTCCGTTCATGATCGTTGCCAGGATAGAAACAACCCAACCAATACCGGCCGTAATTGCGGCAAGGCGATAAATATTTTTTGCGTAGTTCATAGTAATTGTTTTTTATAAAGATATGCGGCATAAAAGAAACTACATAATCAAATGTGAAATACTGTGGAGGTTTAGTGTTTAAAAGCGCTTTTGAATAGCTAAATATATCCTTTAAAAAGAAATAACTAAATATTAACTATCGGCAAAAAAAGGCTTTAGAGCCTAAAATAGTGTTTTGTTGTCTTATCTACCTACTTTGGCAGGTTCTTTTTTTCAAAAATTAAGACCTCTAGCATTTATAAAATAAAAAATGTATATTTGTAACGATTCTAATGAGTTTATTTCAGTATAGTTCGTTCATTTTTTTGACTTATTACCCTTTAATTTTCTCAATTTTTTTACTCCCCCTGTCGTAAGGCAGGAATTTTAAACTTTTTATTAATGAATATTTTCGTAGCAAAATTGAGTTTCGATACTCAAGACGATGACCTAAGAGCCGCATTTGAAGGATTTGGCCAGGTCGATTCAGCCAAAATTATCATGGACAAATTCACAGGCCGGTCTAAAGGATTCGGTTTTGTTGAAATGCCTAATGATGAAGAGGCAAAGAACGCTATTAATGATTTAAACGATGCTGAGCTTGACGGCAGAAACATCGTTGTTAAACAAGCTGAAGACAGAGGAAATAAGGAACGACGTGGAGGCGGCGGAGGCGGCGGTTTTAACCGTGGCGGAGGCGGCGGTGGCGGCGGCTACAACCGTGGCGGCGGTGGTGGTGGCTACAACAGTCGTTACTAAGATACAAGCGGACTTTAGTCTGTTTAATAGAAAAGCTCCTTTTTAGGGGCTTTTCTTTTTTTATGCTTCTTCGACTCGCTACGCTCTCCTTTGATAAACTCAGG
>JBLHJZ010000631.1:0-3274 GCA_047619515.1 Saprospiraceae bacterium
ATCATCACTTGAAACTACCATTCTTCCAAAGGCAACCGAATCAAAACCTCTGTTCCGGTATCCCTTCCGTTATTTTCATTTAAGTCTCTGATAATCAAACTCTTATTACTATTACTTTGATTTAAAAACTCCAAACGTTCTTTAGTGACCTCCAGGGCGATAGATTTGTGCTTACGGGCATTCTGTTCCTTCAATTTTTCGGCAGCTATTCTACCGACACCATTGTCCCGGACGGTGCAGAGGAGTTGATCTTTTTCCTTTTGAAAATTAAGCTCGATGAGTCCGCCGGACTTTAAATGATTGACCCCATGTATGATAGCGTTTTCGACAAATGGCTGAATCATCATTGGTGGAATATTGACTTCCTCGGGATCCAGAGCAGGGTCAACTACTATCTGATAGTCAAATTTACCGGGCCGGCTGAATTGTTCAATCGCTAAATAATTATCCAACAGGTCAATTTCCTTTTGCAGGGGAATCCGCTGCGTTCTGGAATTTTCTAAAATAGACCGCATCAGCTTTGCAAACTTTGATAATAACTGCCTCGCTGCATTTTGTTCCTTATTCATAAAAAGACTCTGTACCGTATTCAGCGCATTAAAAATAAAGTGTGGATTCATCTGCAATTGCAAGGCTTTCTGTTCTAACTGGATAAGGTTCTTTTCCATTTCGAGGCGATCCTGCTGTGCTTTGGCTTTACGGCGAATCTTATTTAACCGACTTCTGAAGAATAAACCGATGATTCCGGAGAGCAATAAAATACACCCGGTAATAAACCACCAACGTTGCCAGATCGGACTCAAAATACAGAATGACATTTGCAAAGGAGGATCATTCGGAATGAGGTCTTCATTATAAGCGCGGACTTTAAAAATATATTCGCCGGGAGGTAGACTTGAATAAGTAATGCTGTTTTTAGCACTGCGTTTTGACCAGTCCTGATCTGAGCCTTCGAGCATCCATTCGTAGGCTACTTTTTGAGGATTGGAAAGATTGATTCCCAAAAAATCAAAGCTCAGTTTGTTCTTATTATAAGGCAAGGTTAAATCTTCTTTAAAAATATTATGGTTATCTATCCACTCACTGAATACGGTGGATTCAAATGGTTCGTTGGCTAATTCTACTCCGATAATTTGTAATTTCGGGGGAATCAAATTAATCGTTTTTGTTCCCGGTAAAAATTTCGTCACGCCGTCTATCGTTCCAAACCAGAGGTTTCCTTCCCTATCTTTAATTACGGCATTTTGGCAAGTCTCCACTCCGAGGAATCCATCTGTTTTCCCGTAGGACTTTATCAATTTAAAATGTTGCTCTTCATCTAGCGAAATACGGTCCACTCCCCTTCCACAACCTACCCAAAGATCACCATTATCATCAAAAGTCATCAAATAAACATTGCCACTCGAAAGGCCATCGTTTTCATTATATACCCTGACATCCAGACTATCTGCATAAATACTAATCCGGGCAATTCCATAACCCGCAGTCCCAATCCAGAGATGTCCTTTTTCATCCTCTGTAATGGATCGAATATCATTAGCTGGCAGACCGATGGATTTATCGTACATCACCCTTCCATTTTCATTATAATAACCAATCCCTTCTAGTCTGGTGGCAAACCATAAGCGTCCGATCCTGTCGAAATGTAAGGCATTGATATTTTTATTGAGGGCAGCAATTTTTTCTACCTGATAGATGAAAATGATTGAATCTTTAAAAAGGGTATCCGACCGGATCACCAGAGAGTCATTTAAAATTAAAGTATCCACATTAACCTGTTGAATGCGAATCGTCGAATCCCCAGGATTGATTTTATATACCCCTTCGCTGGAACTCGCCAACCAGATATTGCCTGTTTCATCTTCAATAATATCTTTGGTAAGTCTTCCCAGTATCCGGTTTTTATATTTTAAAAATTCAAAAGACACGCCATTAAAACAAGCCAAGCCATCGTCATTCGTTCCGAACCATAAGCGTCCTTTACTATCCCGGAGCATCGCCTTAGTCTTACTATTTGTAAAACCTTCTTTTGCACCAAATTTTGTAAGCCCGGCACTATCCAGGCGAACAATCCCATCATCCGCTGCCGAAAACCACATACTTCCTGAGGTATCCTGGCATAAGGAATATACCAGATTATCTGCCGGACGATCACTGATGTTTATATGTAAAAATTGCTGGCCGGCATACTTACAAACCCCACCTCCAGAAGTGGCAATCCAGATACTTCCCCAACTATCTTCCAGCATTACCCGTACATTATTATTGCATAAGCCCGTTTCTGCATTCAATTGGGTAATCGTACTATCCTCAGGGCTCCAGACAGAGATGCCATTATCCTGAGAAGCCAGCCAAATCTGCCCACTCTTATCGCAAACTACATCATTGAGGTAGTTACTGACTATGCCATCCTTGCTGTTGAGGTTAGCAAAATATTTTCCCTGTCCGATTTTGTCATTCCCGCGGGCATCGAAAACATAAACTCCGGTATAAGAACTTAACCAAATTTTACCTTTTTGATCTTCACAAATTCCCGTCACTTCCCCTGCTGTAAAACCATCTTTGGTTCCGAATACTTTTTCATTCTCCGCTTCATAGAGAAAGGCACCGTTTCGTGTTCCAATCCAAAGCCTGTTTTTTGAATCTTTATAAAAGCAAAAAATCTTTCTTTTCTTAGTTCCATTATACTTTTGGGAATATTTAAACTGCTCTCCATCGAATTCAAAAACGCCAATACTTGTCCCTACCAGTAAAATGCCATCATACCAATGAAAAGCAGTTATTGGAATATTCTTTTCTTTTGAAACAAAGTAATTTTTAAACACTCGGCCATCAAAAACACTCATTCCGTTTTTAGCACCGATATATAACAGTTCATTCGCCTCATAGATCGCATCAACAGAATTATTGATCAAGCCACCCGCCACCGTAAAAGTCTCAAACTCGCGACCATCAAAGCGGTTGAGTCCTCCACCCTGTGTACCCATCCAGAGATAACCATTATGGTCTTCGATCATACTATATACCTGAGATTGCGCAAGTCCTTCTGCTACTGAATAGTATTGAAAATTGTATTGCTGTGCTGTGAGCAGACAAGGCAGGAGGAAAAGAATAATGTTTAGGAAGTATTTCAAGTTTAAGTATTGTGGGTTTTGTGATCCAAATATAAAACGGAAAAATAGAAAGTTTTACTGTCAAAGGGTTTAAAATTCCTATAAAAGCCATTTTTGATAAGAAAACTAACCTGCGTGTAATTTCTGATCTGATAAAATAA
>JBLHJZ010000632.1:0-3263 GCA_047619515.1 Saprospiraceae bacterium
TTGCGCTCATTATGACAAAAAGATGATTTTCAATGGTTTGCCATTCTTCGACTGACTCAGATAAAAAGTTTGTGATCGATACCAACTGGAAGAACATTGAAACCAAGAACCCTACTCCTGACGATTTAAGGCAATTATATGTATACCATGAGTATTATAATGCAATGAGAGTAGCATTAGTTTATCCTGGACAAATAACATAAGCTACTTAAAAAAGACACAATAAGTGCCATAAACCACACTTTTCATTGACTTTTTTATAATTCACCAGCAAATTATACCCATAAATGTCTTATAATGCACTAGCTGTCGGATATAGGAATTTATAAGCTTCAACCAGCCCTTCATAAAGACCTGTTCTTGGCGCTTTTATATAATGTTTAATTTTTTTAAAAAAATAACCAAACTTGGGTACCTTTCACTCAAATTCCGGTACTAAGGCATGAATAAAGGTTTTCTAACAGATAAAGAGATTATCGAAGGTATTAAAGCAGAGGGAATATCCCGGGAAAAGGCTTTATACCATATTTTTTTTCAGCAAGACTGGAAAGGGCTTGTTATTCGTTATGTATTACAGCAGGGAGGCGATCAACATGATGGAGATGATGTCGCGCAAACAGCGTTCATTAGTTTAGAGCGTAATGTGCGATTGGATAAATTTAAAGAACAAAGTGCCCTAAAAACCTATTTTCTTTCTATTGCTCGTTTACAATGGCTAAAGAAATTACGGGATCGGAAATCAACGGATGAACTAAAACCGGAGCTTTATGAAAAATCCGGCGATAATATAGAGGATAATTATATCAGCGATGAAAAGAAAAGATATTTTGATAAAATATTGGATAAAGTCGGAGAACGATGTAAAAAAATAATGCTCCTTAAGCAATTGGATCACAGTTTAGAAGAAATTGCGGAGAAAGCAGGATTGAGCAGCGCGGGGATGGCAAAAAAAGAATCCTATCGCTGCCGAGTCCGGTTTCGAAAACTTTTGGATGATAACCCGAACTGGATAGATTTAATTAGGGAGTAGACAATTAAGAAGCCGTCAGGTGTGTAAGTTATTATTTACTGAGTCCTAAGCTAAAAAGCAGCATTTATTTTCACCCAATTACTAATATATGAAATGAATTTTAACGAACAACTTTTTGACAAAATAGAGGATTACCTCAAAGGAAAGCTTCCGGTGAAAGATGTCGCTGCTTTTGAAAAGGAGATTGCCACAGATTCCGCTTTGGCTGAAATGGTAGCCTTGCATCGTTTTGAGCAGGAAGGAATGGAGTACCTGGTAGAAAAAGATTTGACGCAGAAACTGAAAGATTGGGAAACAAAACCTCCTGAAGATCAGGGTAAAAAAAACGATCGGAATTCTTTTGGGAGGTATGGCTTTGGGTTGCTTATTATTATCGGAATCGCTGCCATCTTCTTTTGGAATCAAAATCCAGGAAGCGGTGGTAACCAAGATCCTGTTAAAGAAGTAATAGAGGTAAAGGAGAATCCTGTGGAAACGCCAAGTAATAATCCGAATATTGAAATACCTGAAGAAGAACCATCAAAGAAAAATAGAGAAATAGCTGAAACAAAAGAAGCGGAAAAAAAGCAATCAACCCCTAAAAGAGATCCTGTAATACCTACACAAAACAATTATCTTGCTCTTGCAGAAACAGCTCATTCAATTCCCGATAATCTTAGTTCAGGATTGCGGAGCACTGATCCTGAAGATAAACAAAATGTCCTTTCTGCTGGTTTGAAAGCTTTTTCAGCGGATCAAATGGACAAAGCGATCGTAGCGTTGAGCAAAATTGATAAAGAAAAAAATCCTAATGAGTATGAGCAAGCCCAGGAATATTTGGCGCATGCTTATTTTAAAACCGGACATTATAAACAAGCGGCTGCCATTTTTCAAAGTATCTCAGATCAAAGTAAAATGATAACCCATGACCGGGCTGAATGGTATTTGGTTCTCTCTCTTCTTCCAGACTACAAAAATAATAAAACAGAAATAGATTCTTTTTTAGAAAAAATGATTGCTCCCGAATCTTATCACAATTATGCGGAAAGTGCAGCTAAACTTAAGGCTGAATTGGAAAAGATCAATAATTAAATTATTGCGCTACCGGACTCATATCCCCGATACCAATCAGCCCTGCCCAGAAAAAAGGATGTATTGCCTCGCGCTCATTTTTCTCAAGGTATTCCAGTTTCGCGTTTCGAAGGGCTTCGTCTTTAGTTTTTCCTTTTTTAAGATTTTTATAAAAATAAACCATCAGGTCTTTGGTCTTCTCATCGCTCACCTGCCAGAGGGTGGTGAAAATACTTTTGGCACCTGCATAAGCAAAAGCACGGGCAAGACTAATAATACCTTCCCCTCTTTGTAGTTTTCCTATCCCCGTTTCGCAGGCAGACAAGACGACCATGTCAGCATTGAGGCTATAGTTGTATAAGTCGCGGGCATAGAGGCGGTCAAAAGTTCCGGCTTCATCAGGAACGCCAAAAGCGAGATAGGCATAATCTCCCACGCGGTCATCTGCTTTTCCATGGGTGGAAAGATGGAGGATCCGATAATTCGCCGCCAGCTGCTCAAATTGTTGGAGGCTGGCAGCGGAACCATAGGAGGGAGTACCATCTAATATTTTGACTATTGCAGCGACCTCTTCACCACTGGCAGGGAGGGCAGCTAAAGAATCCCGCAAAGCCAACAATTCCGAAGTATCAATACGTGCGACCATTTCATGGACATCTCCCTGGTAGAAAGGTGCCATGGCCAGCAAGGATTCGGTTGGCGTTTGTTGATGTTGCTTTTGCTTCATTTCCTGTAGCAAGGTGGCAGAATAACAATAACTGATTTGGTATTTTTTGATCAAATATGGATAAGCCCGGAAAGCGCCTTCTCTGGGAGGGGCAGCGGTGAGCAGTGCTTCAAATGGAACATATCCCAGTACGCCATCGGGGATGATGATGAGATCTTTGGTCAATTTATCTTCAAAGGGAGCGAGCAATTTTTCATAGAGTCCTTGGGCAGCATTCGTGTAATTGATGATGGTATTGTCCTGTAATGTAGCGTTACGTTCAGCACGTGAAAGGGTGTAGTAGCCATATATGCCCTCTTTGGTCATTTCCTGTACCCATTCTTCCAACGGAAAATCCTTCTTGATTTCATGGACTTCGAAATTATCTTTTTGCACCAGGAAGACGAAAATACTGCTGTCGCCGACGAAGTATTCGATGAGGCTTTGGTTGTCAGTAAGCAACTGTTGCTGGACATC
>JBLHJZ010000633.1:0-3262 GCA_047619515.1 Saprospiraceae bacterium
ATCTCCAAAAATGAGCAGGCATAAGCCAGTGGACATCCCGAGAATTAATAGGGTCGTAGCAAGAAGTATCAATAGCCCTTTGAGCGAAAACACTTTTCTTTCGCCTGCACTTATTCCTATGGTATTTTTCTCTCCTTTAAAAGCGGGTAATAGTTTTGAAAATAATGGGTAGGCTATTGAAGTCAAAAAAATCAGATAGATACCGCCGCAAAAAACATCGGCTGCATTTAAAAGAACCAAGGTTTCACTTTTTACGTCAAGGGAAACACCAATAGCATTCATATTCGGGGTACCGCCAGTGTATAGCCCAACCAGTATTCCTGAGATTTGCCAACTATTTTCAATACTATCTTTAAAAAAAAAGGCAACAATCCCGGAGCAAATTACGCCACTAATTACACATAGCAAAAAGGACAAAACCGTATCCTTTGCATGTCTAAACCAGGCGGATAAATCAGTACTGAATAATAATAATGGAATAGCTAATACAACGCTATACGCTCCAAATCCTTTAGAAATTTCTGCATTCAGCGGAATGATATTAAAATTAGCCAAGAGGATTCCGGTGAGATAGGACATGACAACCGGACTTAACCATTGTTCTACTTTCCATTGACGGGTGAGGCGAATCCAAACCCATGGACTGCAAACGATTATTAGTATTTGGAGTATTAGTATCATCATAATGAGGCCCCTAATTCCCTTTCGTCACAATCACCCCCGAATCATAATCAATCAGCAGTTTAGTATCTTTAACTTCCGGATTTTCCAGCAACCAAGTGGCCATTGGGTTTACGATAGTTTGCTCAATAGCTCTTTGCAAAGGTCGGGCACCGAAACGTTCATCAAAGCCAATATCTGCGAGGTAGTCATGAATTTTTTGAGAAAACTGTAAGGATAAGCCCCTCTTTATAAAACCTTCCCGTTGTTTGAGTTCTCTCAATTCCTTTGCAGTAATTTTGTAGATATCATTTTTATTCAAGCTATTAAACATGACGATACCATCAATCCGATTTACGAATTCTGGTCGAAAGAAACGACCAATCGCTGAAAGGTAAGAAGCCTCTTCATCTTCTGTATTTTTAAAACCGATGGATTGTCTATTAGAAGCCCCAAGATTAGTGGTCATGATGATAATACAATTTCTAAAATTGGTAACCCGCCCAAAAGCATCCACCAATATTCCTTCGTCCAAAAGGGTAAGTAAGGCATCAAAAATTGACGGTGCCGCTTTCTCTACTTCATCTAACAGCAATACTGCAAAAGGTTTTTCCCGAATCTCCTGAACCAATTTACCGACTTCTCGTCCCGCTCCGATAAATCTGCTGATCTGTCCGGGATGCTGAAACTCACTCATATCTATACGGATCAATGGTGATCCTTTTTGTCCTTTTCCAAAAAAATAATCTGAGATAGCTTTGGCACTAGCCGTTTTCCCTACTCCGGTCGGCCCTGCAAAAATCAAAGTACTAATCGGCTTAGCTGGATTATTCAATCCTGCTTTAAAAATTTTTACAATATTGCACAAACGATCTAAGGCTTTGGGCTGGCCAATAATTCGGGCATCGAAATACTGTCGAAGTTCCTTTTGATCCAAAAGCATTTCATCTCTTAGGAATAGTTCCGGCAATCCAGTCTGATCAATAAAAGTCCTAATAATATCCTGCTTTGTCACCTCCGTAACTTCATTGATTTGTGCTTCCCCTACGCATCTGCCTAAAAACTTGACTGCTTTTCCCGGAAAGTTTTCGTAGGGAAAATAACGATCCAATAAGCGGTAAGCAAGAGAAAGGCCATCCTGATCGATATTGATTTTTAAATTCATTCGGGCATAATCCGCAAATTTATTTAACACCGATTGCACTTTCTTTTCGGGTAACTCTTCGATTTTTACAAGCTGAAAATTTTCTGCAAAGCCTGGTAAAAGTCGCTGAATACTTTCCAACTCCTGCTCGGTGACTTCCCCAACAATTTGTAATTTGCCTTGTTGTAGAAAAGATAACATAAAAGCAGCCACACTATCCTCCGCCCCTTTTCCTCCTATTTGCAATAACCGGATCACATCCACTACCCAAAGAATCCCATTGGCCTGACTTAGTTCTCCAATCAATTCTTCGCAAGTCTCCTGCCACTCCCCAAAGTATTTGGCAGTGGCCGTGATTCGCTGAGCCATGATTTGCCAAAAGGTGATTTGAAATTTAAGCTTTTTTGTTTGGCTGGTTATTTTTTTGATAGCTTGGGTAAGTACAGCGCTTTTCCCGACACCGTGGTTTCCGACAATCAGTAAATTGGTTCGCAGTTTGAATAATTTGTCGATAACCTCTGCGATCTTGTCATCCAATTCCCAGGCTGCTTCCGGGAAAGCAGAAATATTCTTTCTCAAAGATTTCGAAAAAGGGTATTGTACGGACAATTGGTTGAGGCGCTCGTAATTGGGTTCCCACATTCCAAACCCTCTTTTTAAATCCCTTTCAAAATTCACTTTTAAAGTGATGATATCCAATGCGGGTTTCTTGTACATCATGTGCCGGTACAACTGATCAGGAGACAGGTTATTCAATAATCCAGTCGTAAAATGATTGACAAGAGACCTCAATTGCCTAGCATCATAGAAATAAAAACTTTCCTGAAAAAGGGGAAGATGAGCTTCATAATCTCCGTTACCAGTTTCCCCGAAGACTACTGGCATATTCACTTTTACGAGGTCGGGCAAAGGGAAAGCACCTTTTTTGTTCCGATAGGTTGGTCGGATTTTTACTTCAATTGTTTTTAACCGGGGTTCCTCAATATTCGAATAAGGAATATAATCATATTTCTTATAGTCCTTTTGTAAATAGTCCGTCATCAATTTCCGGACAGCAGCCAAATCTTTTTCAACTACCTGATAGGGAGTACCTACCAAAATGCCCAATACTGCTTCTTGCCCGATTTTGTAATATAGGAGTGGATAGTTTATATTTTTCATCAGCTCAAATATAGGTATTGTCGATTCATCCCCAAATGATATGTGAGAAAAATCTTCCAAATGGCTTCAATCAGCGCTCGTTACCAGAAGTGGTCAAAATCAGGTTACGAATGTTTGCTGGGAAACATCTATTGATTCTGGAGATGAGTTGATTATTAATTATCAGTATCAGGTTTATGTGCCATACTAATCCCCTGCTAGGGCACACAAGATTGACTTGGACTCCTTGAATTACAGGTGGTGATCGTTTCGCTGTGATTGGGCTATGTTCAAATGATCGACCTACGGTCTTGTGAT
>JBLHJZ010000634.1:0-3257 GCA_047619515.1 Saprospiraceae bacterium
GGTGTTCTTTTTGTTATAGCTGGTGTTTTGGCATTACGTCTTAAAGAGCCTAAACCTAATGACGGTGAGGAGAATGTTGTTGTTAGGAGTGATGATGGATCTTAATTTTATAAATTTTGGGCACACCGCTAGACATTTGTGGGTAAGCAGCACCTCCTTTAGGAGGCTGGGAGGAGGGCTTAGGAAAAATGTCTAGCGGTGTGAATTTTAGGTCTGAAAGCACTAACATGAAAAACGAATATTTGAAATACACCCTCCAGACATGCGCTTAAATAGTTGATTATAATTTAGAAAACTTATGCTTGAAATTCTTGAAAATTGGATGGTAGACCAGGGCTTGGATCTTTCTGCTACAAATATTCTGGCGAGGAGTTTAATTTTAGCTTTGATCATTGTCTTTAGTCTAATTGCTGATTTGCTGGCGAAACGTTTTATTCTGAAAGGAATAGCCGCTATTGTTAGACGAACAGCAACACAATGGGATGATATGATCCTGGGAAAAAAAGTGTTCAATCGCCTTGCTCATCTGGCGCCGGCCATCGTCATTTACCTCTCTGTTCCCATCCCTTTAGCAGGTTATGATTGGCTTCTTTCTATAATTAACGGGATAGTTTTAATCTATATGATTGTCATTGGTATACTGACACTCGATTCTTTCCTAAATGCTTCCTTAGTTATTTATAAAACCTATGAGATTTCCAAAGAAATCCCCATAAAGGGCTTTATCCAGGTTATTAAACTAATCCTATATTTTGTTGGTGGTATATTCATCGTTTCTATTTTACTGAATAAAACACCGGTCTATTTATTTAGCAGCTTAGCAGCTCTTACGGCAGTATTGATGTTTATTTTTAAGGATTCCATTTTGGGCTTTGTTGCAGGAATACAATTAACGGCAAATCGAATGGTTGCCAATGGGGACTGGATTGAAATGCCAAAATATGGAGCAGATGGTGATATTATTGAAATTGCTTTGACGACTGTTAAAGTGCAAAACTGGGATAAAACGATTACTACAATTCCCACCTATGCATTAATTAGCGAATCTTTTAAAAACTGGCGCGGCATGTCTGATTCAGGTGGCAGGAGGATCAAACGGGCCATTAATATTGACATGAACACCATTCAATTTTGTACAGAAGAAATGTTAGGCCGATTTAGCAAAATCCAGTATATCACCGCTTACATCGAAAAAAATAAAATAGAGATGCAAAAACACAATAAACTGGAGCATGTTGATCTTTCCAGTTTGGTGAATGGCAGGAGAATGACCAACATTGGAACTTTCCGCGCCTACGTCGAAGCCTATTTAAAAAACAACCCAATGATCAATCAGGATATGACATTTTTGATAAGGCAACTTGCTCCAAATGAAAATGGTTTGCCCCTCGAAATTTATGTATTCAGCAAAGACATAGCCTGGGCGAATTATGAAAGTATTCAGGCAAATATCTTCGACCATATTATAGCTGTTGTTCCGGAATTTGATTTGCGGGTGTTTCAAGATCCCAGTGGCAGGGATTTTAACAAATTGACCAATCGTTAACCAGACCTATTGTAGGTTAGTCAACGGATTCGGAACAAGTCCCGGGTTGAACAAGATTCTCTGCATACTACCCGTTCATCGTTTCATGACCGCCCCGTTTTTCATCACCACCTCCACATTCCGTAAAACAGAAATATGATCCCCCGGATTTCCATTGACCACCAGACACACTTAAGCAAGTTTGTAATTTGTGTCATCCAAGCCTCAATACCCCTCCTCCATACCGAAAACTTTAGCATTGACCGCCGTGACGGATCAAAGTAGATATTCGTCCTACCAGTTTTGACAATTCATTCAATCAATTCATTAATGATAAGAAACACCAAAAGGGAGACTAGCAGGGTGAATTCGAAGATCATGGTCTTTACCTGCTACTTTTAAACATCGCTAAACAAGTGTTAAAGTATCTTTTCCGGACTTATGCCGTTTTAAACCAAAAATCCACTAAATGTTTTAAACATTAATCTTACTTTAGCGCACGAATTGTAAAAGCTTTCGATCTTTCAACGCTAATAGGTTGAGTAAAATATAATATTTTATGAAAGTAGGTATACCTAAAGAATTAAGCCCTCTTGAATCCAGGGTGGGCGCAACTCCCAAAACAGTAGAGCGACTCAAGAAGCAAGGTTTTGAAGTAGCTGTTCAGTCAGGAGCAGGCAAGGATGCAAATTTCTCTGATGAGGAATATGTAAAATCCGGTGCCGTTATCATCGATTCAATGGAGTCGGTGTACAAAGAGAGTGACATTATCCTGAAAGTACTGGCAGTCACGGATGCAGAAATAGATATGATGCATGCCGGACAGGTAACGTTAAGCTACCTCCTTCCAGGTACCAACCCTGAATTACTTAAAAAACTGGCAGCCAAAGGGGTAAATGCGATTGCTATGGATGCGATCCCCCGTATCTCCAGAGCTCAAAAGATGGATGTACTTTCTTCTATGGCCAATATCGCAGGCTACCGTTCTGTCATCGAAGGAGCCAATCATTTTGGAAGATTCCTGAATGGTCAGATTACTGCCGCCGGAAAGGTTCCTCCTGCTAAAGTGATGGTTATCGGTGCAGGTGTCGCAGGATTAGCTGCTATCGGGACAGCGAGATCGCTTGGTGCAATCGTCAGGGCTTTTGATACCCGGCTGGAAGTAGCAGAGCAGATTGAAAGTATGGGCGCCCAGTTTTTGAGTGTAGAAATAGAAGAAGATGGCGCCACTGCATCCGGATATTCGAAAGTGATGAGCAAGGAATTTATTGCAGCAGAAATGGCTTTATTTAAAGAACAGGCCGAAGAAGTGGATATCATCATCACTACTGCTCAAATTCCCGGTAGACCAGCACCTAAGCTGATTTTAGATTATCATGTGGCTGCTTTGAAACCTGGATCAGTCATAGTTGATCTTGCTGCTTCGTCCGGAGGTAATTGCGTATTGACCAGAGATGGTGAAGTGTATACCACCGATAATGGCGTGATCATCATCGGAAAGCTGGATCAGCTACCCGGGCAAGCCAGCCAGTTATATGGAAATAACCTTTGCCATTTGTTGGATGACATGGGCAAAGCGGAGAATTTTAAGATCGACATGGAAGATGATGTGGTCAAACGCGCAATGGTTACTTATAATGGTGCGGTCAATTGGCCACCGGAACCACTCCCGGTCAGCCCTCAGAAAACTAAAGCTGAAGTAGCTGCTACTCCTGTTAAGGTTGCTCCGACT
>JBLHJZ010000635.1:0-3256 GCA_047619515.1 Saprospiraceae bacterium
TTTATAGCTCCTTTAATTGCAAATGCAGGAAGTTTGTTTGATTATTTACAAGAGATAAACGGCATTTATAGTATTCCCATTTTGACCATTATTTTTGTGGGATATACGACGACTAGAGTACCGGCAATCGCAGCAAAAATCGGAGTAATTTCAGGTTCTGTATTGTATATTTTAAGTCAGTTTATACTGCAACCCTATTTTGAGAACACAGCGGTAGCAGCAGCTGAGGCCTCAGGGCTAACAGATAAAGTCGCCCTGGCTGTAGTAGAATCAACGGCATATCCTCATTATTTAGATGTAATGGCCATATTATTTGTCTTGAATGTTGTCATCATGCTCATTATTGGAAAATTTTACCCAAGAGCAGAAGCCTATCAATTGTCTTATACTAATCAAGTGGACATCACGCCATTTCGTTTTGTAAAGGAGGTTGGACTGGCGATTGTGGTGGTGGTTATTGGTATTTATTGGTATTTCGCATAAGTAATACTACTGTGTTTTCTCTGTGAACTTTGTGTCGAAAAGCTACCGAACTATTGTTAAGAAAAACGTAGTTTTAAACAAATCATATAAGACCTCCAGGCACTGCCATGGAGGTTTTTCTTTTTGCAGATCTCTTATTGCTGTTAAATTTGCTTATTTTTAAAGAATACAAAAATGAATTCCTTGCAGAAAAAAATTACATCCTTCCTTTTTTTCTATTCGCTGCTTGTTGGTTTTTTACCTGCCCAGGAAGTGCCAAAGGTTATTCAATTTCAAAAATCAGACTATAATGCCGGGGATCAAAATTGGATGATCACCCAGGATTGTGATGGTTATTTATATGTGGCCAATACAAAAGGAGTGCTCTTATTTAATGGATTCAGTTGGCAGCAGATTTCACTACCCAAAAACGAAAAACCCCGTGCCGTATTTCTTGGTAAAGATTGTAGAATCTATACCGGAGCTTTTGAGTCTTTCGGATATATTGATGTTACGGATAACAATAAACCTTTTTACCATTCTTTGGCAGATTCTTTACTAAAAGATAGTAATCAGGAAATCTGGAATATCTTTGGTAATGACCAGCAAATCATTTTTCAATCCTTTTCAAATATTTACAGTTTTGACTATCAAAATATAGATCTGATCATTCCACCAAGTAATATCATGCTTGGTAAAAGCATAAATAATGATTTGTTTGTTCCTAAGATTGAGCAAGGCTTATACAAAATAGAAGGCGATCAGATTGTCGAAATAGCCGCTGTCGCAAAGTTACCTGAAAGAACAAAATTAGCGGATTTGTGTGCCGGCGCCCAAACCGCCGAATTAATATTAGGAACCCAATATAATGGGGTTTTTATATTGAAAGGAGAAGCGCTTATTCCTATAAATAGTAAGCTGAATGATCGTTTTAAAAAGGAGCAAATCAACAAATTAATCCGTATGAGCAACGGAACTTATGTGGTCGGAACAATACTGAACGGGGTTTACCTGACGGACGATTTTTTTTCAATTAAGTATCACATCAGCAAATCAAATGGATTATCTAATAATACTGTTTTGTCATTGTTTGAGGATAAAAACAAAGATCTTTGGGTAGGATTAGATAAAGGAATTAACCTTATAAAAACCAGTGAGTCCCTTACTTATCTTTATGACCGGCAAGGCAAGCTGGGAACCATCTTTACAGCAATCACTTATAATGACGCACTTTATTTGGGAACAAATCAAGGCGTATTCAAATCTAACCCTGATGGCTTCTTTACACTCATTGACGCTTCTCAGGGACAAAACTGGTCGTTTATTGTCATTGACGGAGATCTGATCTGTGGACATAATAAAGGAACTTTCCTTATCAAAAATGAGGAATTTATTCAAATTTCAGATATTACAGGAGCATGGTGTATGGAGGCAATTGGCGACAATCGTATTCTTCAATCTACCTATACAGGATTGGTCGTTTTAGAGAAAAAGGATGAAAAATGGATGGCTCCGGATAGGGTAGAAGGAGGTGATCTTTTAATAGAAAATTTTGTACTTCATGGCCAAACATTAGTAGGTTATCATTCTTATTATGGGATTAGTGTACTAAAATTATCAGATTATTTTGATTCGGTAGTCACGGAACATTTGTTGGATAAAATTGATGATTTCGACCTGAATATCGGTGAAGTACATCTCTTCACTTCCAATCAGGGGATAAGTTTAGCATTGGATACGGTGATCTATAAACTCGATGGCGAGCTATTTGAAAAAATGAATACAAGGGAGTTTAACGCTATCGTAAAGGAGGAGCATTTTGCTTTTCAATATCAATTTTATCAAGCTGTAAAAGAAATTTCAAAAGCTGAAAACTTATCTATCTACCAATTTTTTAAACCTGAAGAAACAGAGAAAACTTTTATTCTGGGATTTGATGAAGGGTATCTTCTTGTTCCTTTTGATTATAAAAACCAAATCCTTCCATTGGCTCCTGTTAATATTGATTTTCTCAATGTGAATGGTAAAACCTATAAAAATTTTGAAAACCTCCTGTTTTCATCTTCTCAGAATGATGTGAGTGTACAAATTAAAGATTTTACTTTTAGTAGTTATAACCTTCAGCTTAAATATAATCTCGAAAATTGGGATGATCAATGGTATGATATACCAACTGATGGGCAGTTAAATTTTATTAATCTCGATGATGGAAACTATGCACTGAACATTAGAGATTATAATGAAAAATCTTTCCCGCTTTTAAAATTTACTATAAAACCTTATTGGTATGAATCCTGGATAGGAGGGCTGATATCTACTGCTTTGTTGATTTTCTTTGTCTGGTACGTAGATAAAAGAAACAAAAATAAATTGAGGCTTCAGACCTTAAGGCTCCAACTAGAAAAAGAAAAGGAACTGGAATCAGAAAGAATGAAAGCGAAAAATGACAAACTTGGGAGAGAGATTATTTATAAAAGTAAGATGTTGGCAAATAGTACTTTGACGCTTGTACAAAAAAATAAAATGCTCAACGAGCTGAAAGCGTTTGTGGCAAAGGATGGCAAAGAAGGTATCAATGATCCTAATTTTAAGCAGCGAATTGTAAATCTCATCAACAGAAATATTAATCATGATGAAGACTGGGAGATTTTTGAAAGAAACTTTGCAGAGGTACATGAAGACTTTTTGGACAAACTTAAAACCAAGTATCCGGATATCACCGCCGGGGAATTAAAGCTCGCCGCCTATATCAGAATGAACCTTTCTTCTAAAGAAATAGCACCGCTTCTTAACA
>JBLHJZ010000636.1:0-3252 GCA_047619515.1 Saprospiraceae bacterium
TTTTAATATAAAAGTGATCATAATTATCGTTGAGCCGATTGATGATCCGGATTCGGAAAGGTTTGGTATTACCGAAAGTACAATAGTCTACCCGGGCTACGGCCAGGTGTTTAAGTACTTTTTGGTCACCATCGGCTTTTAGTAAAGAGTAGATACGGGTGAGGTTCTCGTATAATTCATTCCGGTCAGATTCCTGAAAGTAGACCGTTTCCCAATAGGTATTTTCTCCTTTTTGATTAAAAAGCTCCGTGGTAGCTTCATAGCGTAAGAGGTCATTATACTGCACGGGTAAGTTGACATAACGGTTATGTCCACGCAAATACTCCTTCAGCTGCTCCTGAATAGGGTAAAAGAGTTTTTTCTTAGATGGCTTATTGCCTTGCATATCAGGTGCTGTTTTATAAAAAAAGGTGGCCTAAACCAAGCTATTGGTATACCGGGCTTTAAGATACGAAGTTGCAGGGAAAATTGTGTACTAACTGGCGAGGCGTATAAACAGATAGTCATTTAGTTAAAAAGTGGTCAGGTGATCAAGTAGTCAGGATGTGATAGGAGGGTATTTTGACCTATCGGTACCATTTCGTCGGCGGTATATTTTTCTTAGGAGACAGAAATCCAGAGGGTTTTATGGGGTTTGATGGGATGTGGGCTGAATAATATTGGTAATTTGAATGGGAAGGGGTAAATTAGCTTGTTGATATTAAGTGAAATACATGCAATTGTGTACTCAGTTGTTAGCTTCAAGCAAATAGAAAAAATGAATACATTATAAAACCAAACAAAAATCAATTGGCAAATATAGAAAGTCTTCGAAAGGAATTGGTTGGTAGAATTTTCGAACCGAGAAAAAAATATTTAACCGAGGAATTGTTAAATTTTCTCGAACAAGAAAATCATCTAATAAATACTAGGTATGATTTCAAGACTAAAGAATATGTAAAAGATAAGAATTTTGATTCGATTAAAGTTTTTGAATTTGAATATGATCAACCCTTTGATTTAAAATTTATGGAACAGATCAAGAGGTTGAATATAGAACCCTAAAAACAGAATTGGTTAGAGATTATTTCTTATTCTGTTGGATAGAAGCAAAAAAGCATACAAATTCAATACAAAGATGTTTTTTGTCTGAACATGATTTATCAAATTACTATGATTGCGATAATCAAGTTATATCTTCAGAATCAGAGATTATTAGTTTAAGATCATAAATAAAATAAAAGGACAGAAGCTAATAATGGCTATCTGCTGCGACGAGAAGTTGTTGTTTAATGTCAATAATCTAACTCCTTACCCCAATCCGCCGATACCCCCACCAAGCCAAACCAAACAACCCAATAAACACCGCAACCCAAAGTAAGGGATAGGGCTGCCAGGGGACTTCTATCGACCGCATATCACCGATAGAGATCATCGCCGTCCAAAAAAAAGGATGGACTTGCATATTATCAGTGTAACCGGCGATAAAACTTTGCTTGGCTTTTCTCAAGGCCTGGTCTTTGGTGTCGCCATTTGAGATATTTTGGTAAAATAACTTCATCAGTTTAGCAGTCTTGGAGTCGCTCACATTCCAAAGGCTGGTGTTGATATTCCCGGTACCTGCGAAAGAAAAACCACGGGATAGACTGATGATCCCTTCGCCTTTCCTGTTTTCTCCGATCCCGGTCTGGCAGGCACTCAAGGTAACCATCTCGGATTGAAGTTGTAGGTTATAAATATCTTTTACATACAGCAGTTCATTTTCCAAGGTATCGTAGACTTCTGAAAAAGCAAGAAAACTATAATCACCATCATTGTTGTCAGCTTTGGCGTGGGTGGCAAAGTGGAGGATACTGTATTTGGGCGACTGTTCGATAAAGTAGTCCTCGGTAGCTTCTTTACCAAACACAGATTTGGCACCCATTATACGGGCAATGTCTTCTACTTCGGGCCTATTGAACTGAAGCGGTAATAAGAGTAAATCTCTGAGATTACTGGATTTGCCGAAGGAGCTAAAAGAGGGTGCAAATGCGATCGTTTTGTGGTTGGAGTCTATTTTTCTGTTACTTACCATTTCATCGAGTAAGGTACCCGAGTAACAATAACTTATTGCATAATCCCGTAGGAGGTAGACATGTTCTTTGTATTTGGCATTGCCTGATCCGGTTTGTTTGATCAGGCATTCAAAAGGAATCTCTGCAAGAATTCCTCCGGGTACAATGGTGATTCTTTTTTTGAAATAGTTTTCCACGGGGGCGACTAATTCCCAATATAATGCTTCGGAGTATTCAACTAAAGATTCATGATAATTATCATCAAGGTTAAAAGGGAATTGAAACTCGGTTATTTTCTTTCTGAGTTCTACTACCCAAAATTCCAAAGGGAATTTCTTTTCAATTTTTTCAACTTTAAATAAATCTTTTGAAATGATAAAAACAAAAATATTTTCATTGCCAACGAAATATTCGATTAATGTTTGATCCGGGTCAAGCGTTTGATTTTGAAGTTTTTCCACCTTCACCGTACTCATATCATATTTGAAATGAAAGTACCTCGGATAATCATTTTCGAATTTTTGAATTAGCTTATATAATTCTTCTTTCTGATCAAAAAGTTGGCTGGCGAGCGTTATAACTGTATTTTGATCAGAATTTTCTTTTTGTTCTTCTTCTCTTTTTTGCTTTTCCAAAGAGATTATACCTGCATTTAGTTGTTGCTCGATTTGGAGTAAACTATCCGGGATCTCAGCGATGTTTTTGGCTTTGGTATTTCTTCTTCCTTCTAATAAAACAAAGCTGGAGCTATACTCATATCTTTCGAAAGCCTCTTTTAAATAATGTTCTTTTTGCGTTTCTGCAAATAAAGAATAACTGGCCTCTATTGCATTTTCGAATACATGAAAAAAATCACCAGCTAAAACTTCTTTTGATAATTCCTCTTTAAAACCTTTTCTAAATTCATTTAAGATATAGATTAAATCAGCGTATACCCGATTAGCCTTTTTTAGCTGTAAAATATTCTTGTCTTTTTTCCAAAGTCTAAAATGAACCTTAGCTTTTATATCTAAGGCCTCTAAAACATTTAAGTCAAAATTATCCTTTACGGTTACTGGTATATTTTCATCATAGTTGAATATGGAAATAGCAACATTTATATGAAGAAGTGCAGCTTTTAAATTGTTTTCTTTTAGTAACACTGTTGCTAGCCCCGTATGAACCATCGCAACATCACGGTGGTGATTTCCAAAGAGTGCAATATATATCTTTAGTGCTT
>JBLHJZ010000637.1:0-3249 GCA_047619515.1 Saprospiraceae bacterium
CTGTTGTTTCACGCTAAAGTGGTACCGGCGAAAATTCGGTGTCTGCCATTTGGGAATTTTATGGAATTTCAAGTCAGTATATACCGACAGCAAAAAATGATTTTCCTTCCCAAACTATTCGTAGTCGGTATTGAAACTGAAAAATACAAAAAAAATAGGAATATAGAAAGCAGGAAATTATAAAGAACACCTCTCACCCCCGGTCTCTACCAATTCGTAAAAGCTTTATTAAAAATATCTTCGACCAGTTGGTTGTTGATAGTTTCTACGAGCCCATCCTGAACGGTGAGGAAATTTTGATCACTTTCAAAATCACTGAAATAAGAGAAAGGTTGTACCCAGTTTTGCGTTTCATCTTTATTATTGATAAATTCAACATTTACGGTTACATCCAGCCGGTTAAAAGCAGTTAATTCTCCGGGTTGCGGAGCGATAGAACTAATCTTGTAACGAGTAATCGATCCTTTGAATTCACAATGCGGATCGGTTTCGGATTGAGTAAGCCGGGACTCCGTCTGGATTTTGTCCCTTAAGGCATCAGAAAAAGTCTGACTCAGGTTAGGATCCGCATTCGCAGCACTAATCTCAAAGGGAGATACATAAAAGGTGCGGACATTATCAGGAATACCAATTCCTGTAAACGAATATTTACAGGAATTTATGCTAAATAAAAAAAGGAAGCAGGTAAAAATAAATACACGCGGAGTACGAAAAACCGAATACCGAATACTGGATACCTTCATAATATAAAGTTTAAAAGTAAAACGAACGGACTTAATGAATGTGATGTAAGCACCGGATAATTAACGTTATAATTCGTACTGCTTGATCTTCCGGTAAAGCGTTCGTTCCGAGATCCCTAACTCCTCTGCGGCATCTTTTCTTCTGTTTTTATGCTTTTTCAATGCTTTTGAAATCAGGTCTTTCTCCATGTCTTCGATAGAAAGATTTTCGTCCATGACTTCCATTCGGTCATAAGATTTATCCGGTGATCTTTCGAGGATAATAGGCTGATTATCCTCTTTTTTATTTGGAGAATTATCGTCAAAGTATTCCTGAAACTCTTCATTAAAAGCTTGTCGACCTGGCGACTTGGTAGTGGATTCGGCTGCTTTCAATTGGCGTAGACTCTTTATATCAGAGACATTGAGATCGTTATTATTAATCAACTCAAAAACCAGTGATTTGAGGTCATTGAGGTCGTGTTTCATTTCAAAGAGCAATTTGTAGAGGATTTCTCTTTCTTTTAAATCTTCGCCGTTACTGCTTGAAATGGCAGGCAGATTTCTTTTTCGAATATTGGGAACGTGCTCGACGAGAATTTCTGCCGTAATCATCCGGTCTTCCACTAAAACGGAAAGCTGTTCTGCCACATTTTTCAGCTCCCGGATATTTCCAGGCCAGGCATAACTTTCCAGTAATAAGCGGGCATGTTGATCCAATTGAATGACAGGTGACCGGTATTTATCTGCAAAATCACTTGCAAATTTTCTGAACAGTAAAAAGATATCTTCTCTCCGTTCTTTTAAAGAAGGAACTTTTATAGGAACGGTATTTAATCGGTAAAAAAGATCCTCCCTGAATTTTCCTTTCGATACCTTTTGTACCAGATCAATATTAGTAGCGGCAATCACCCGGACATCCGTTTTTTGGATACTGGAAGATCCTACTCTGATAAACTCTCCGGATTCTAAAATTCGGAGTAAATAAGACTGGGTGTCCAAAGGCATTTCACCAATCTCATCTAAAAAAATAGTGCCGCCGTTTACGGTCTCAAAATAACCTTTTCGCTCTGCATTAGCACCGGTAAAGGCTCCCTTTTCGTGACCGAAAAGCTCAGAATTGATGGTGCCTTCAGGGATTGCTCCACAGTTGATGGCAATAAAATTATTATGTTTACGAGGACTTAAAGCATGAATTACTTTTGAAAAAACCTCTTTCCCAACGCCACTTTCTCCTGAAATCATAACGGATAGATCCGTATTAGCAACCCGAATAGCCGTACTCAATGCCCGGTCTAGTAATTCCGAACTACCGATTATTCCATAGCGTTGTTTTATTGATTGTATACTGGCCATGTAGTTTTGGTTAAGGTAGATTAGTGTAGTTAAGGGTGATTAAGGAGCGTAAAGGAAGAGGCTAAGTATCTTAGCTCACAACTTCTCCCTTTAAGGTCGCTGAGGTAACCTCCGTTACTTTGACCATCACATAATCTCCAATCTTTATTCCTTCTTGTTTAGGGAAAATAATCATTTGGTTATGGGTATTCCTGCCTTTGAAATCCAGGTTTGATTTTTTGGAATCTCCTTCGATCAATACTTTATAAGTTTTTCCGAGATCTAGTTGATTTTGTTCAAAAGAAACCTGTCGTTGTACGGTGATTACCTCAGCCAATCTGCGTTTCTTGACTTCCAAAGGAATATCATCTTCATACTTTCTGGCAGCAAGTGTGCCCGGTCTTTCTGAATAATAGAAAGTATAGGACATGCTGTATTTTGAATATTTGATGATCGAAAGGGAGTCTAGGTGTTCCTCTTCGGTCTCCGAGCAAAATCCGGTAATAAAATCTGAAGAGATGGCACAATCCGGTATAATCTCATAAATCCGGTCAATTTTACCTTCGTACCATTCCCGATCGTAAGTACGATTCATCAATTTCATTATCCGGCTATTTCCTGATTGCACGGGCAAGTGGATGTAATTGCAAATGTTTTCGTAGGCTTTTATGGTGTAAAGCACATCATCGGTGATATCTTTTGGATGTGAAGTAGAAAATCTTACCCTTAAATCCGGGTGAACTTTTGCTACCATTTCTAACAGATTGGCAAAAGTAACCAGCTCTTTAGTCTCGGGATTTTCCCATTTATAAGAATCCACATTTTGGCCAAGCAGCGTAACTTCTTTGTAGCCTCTTTCCTGTAAATCAACTGCCTCTGCTATGATTGAAAAAGCATTTCGGCTACGCTCTCTTCCCCTGGTAAAGGGAACTACGCAAAACGAACACATATTATCACATCCGCGCATGATAGAAATAAAAGCACTCACTCCATTGGAATCTAATCGCAGTGGGCTGATATCGGCATAGGTTTCTTCCCGGCTAAGGATGACATTGATACCCTTGTCTCCATCGCTGGCAGAGGCTACTAATTTGGGTAAATCGCGATAAGCATCAGGCCCGACTACGAGGTCTACTAATTTTTCCTGCACCAGCAATTTATCCTTCAATCGTTCGGCCATACAGCCAAGGAC
>JBLHJZ010000638.1:0-3244 GCA_047619515.1 Saprospiraceae bacterium
TTCTCCACTTGTTTATTTGGGATCCCGGGCGCTACTGGGTTACCCATTTTTTAGGATTTTATAAAAGTTGAATGCGCTGAAAAAAATACCTGTTGACCTCCTTAAAAAGTATAATTTTCATTTGGAGCGATATTAAGGAATGAGTTACAAATGGATGAATCAAGAATACTAAAACCCTTCGGAGCTAGTCCGAAGGGTTTTTCGCAGGATTATAATACGGTTTCAGGAAATGTTCTCAAAAATATAATCCAATAAAATCTAAAATTGCTCTTTTTCTAAAAAGTTTTCAAGTAGGCTAGTTTATCATCATTTATAATCCAAAGGTAGGCTAGTTTATGCTTAAATACATTAGCGAAAAACCTAATTTAAAAATTAAGTGAATTACCTAGTAATTTGATTGCGAAGACTTGATTAACGTATGGAAAGGCTCTCTATATAAATCACAAATTGATCATTTTGTCAAAATCATCTAATTAATGTCAAAATTCTGTTTTTTAGGTATTTCTTTTAAGCCGAAGATTTTGTAAGTTTGTACGGGTTTAAAACTAATACTTCCCAATCAGTTTTTAAAAGAACCTAATTCCTACAGTTTCCTCCTTAAAATTTTTACCTTTTTCAAATAAAGTCTTTAAAGACATAATCAAAGAATTACTATCTTTGATAGTCCGATGAACAGGAAAAAACGAGTCTAATTAACTAAAAGTCATGGTCAAAACTACATCCATTCTGATTGGGTTTCTTCTCCTTTCTTGTACAAGTTCATACGCACAGCTATCTATCAATGAAATTATGGCATCCAATGTCAATTTCATAACAGATGATGCGGGGGAATATGACGATTGGATTGAAATCTATAACGGAGGTAGTCAAACCGTCGTTTTAGCGGGATATTACCTTTCTGACGATTTGGCGGATCCGCTAAAATGGCAAATCCCACTAGATGATCCGGCATTAACTACAGTCGCGGCAGGCGGTTTTTTGATCTTATGGGCCGATAATGACCCGGAGCAAGGGCCTCATCATTTAGGTTTCAAATTGAGTGGTGCCGGAGAAGATTTGATCTTAACTCATCCAAATGGTATGAACGCCTTGGATCAGTTTTCCTTTTCCAGCCAGGCAGCCGATATTTCCTATGGCCGTAGTGTTGATGGCGGTAATGATTTTCAGCTATTCTCAAACCCGACTCCGGGAGCTTCCAATAATGGAAACCTGGGTGGACTGACTTTTCCGGTAGCGTTTTGTATCCGGGTAGCAGATGATAGCGAAGATGCCGTGGAAAATGAAAATGGTGTTGTTGCAGTGACCGGTTTTGGTTTGCAAATTGGCGAAAGTTTTAGCCAGCAAGCAACTACCACGGGGATCCGATTCCCTTTAGCCTTACCGGCAGGAGCAATAGTGAATAGGGCTACCATTAGATTAAAGGCTGCCGGCCCAAATGATACGATCCCTGCCGATTGGACTATAAAGGCTCAAATGACTTCAGACGCCCCGGCCTTTGCGAGTTCAAGTTTTAATATATCTCAACGGACAACCACTAGTTCCAGTATAAACTGGACACCGGTATCCTGGTCTTCAGTAGGCACTTTTGGGGTGGAAGAAGATGAGTCTCCTAATCTTGCTCCTTTAATCCAGGAAGTGATTGATATTAATGGTTGGCAAGCAGGTAATTCCATAGTGATTATAATAACAGGGACTGGAATGCGAAATGCCTATGGAGGTGGTGGGGCTACTAATTTTGGCCCTAACCTTTGTGTGGAAGCCAGCATCCCCTACCCTTCCGATCCGATAGCCAATGTCATCATTAATGAAATTGCAGCAGCAGGTACACCCTATATGGATGAGAAAGGAGACCGGGAAGATTGGATCGAATTATATAACACCAACAACTTTGAAGTAGATTTAAGTGGCTTATTCCTCACCGATGATTATGGAGATTTAGACAAATCGCAGATTCCTGACGGTGTGATCATTCCGGCCAATGGCTATCTGACATTTTTCGCAGATCGCGATGAAGAAGACGGTGACTTGCATACCAATTTCAATTTGCGTAGTAAAGGAGAAACCGTGGCTCTGGCGATGCAATTGTCAACTGGCCTGGTTATCCTTGATTCTATTAGTTTTGACGATGCCCCGTTTATGTCGTCCTATGGCCGGCAAACCGATGGCGCTAACGAATGGATACTTTTCGGTGCACCAACGCCTGACGCTTCCAATAATGGGGCAAACCTTTATTTGGCACCGCCTGATTTTTCGTTGGCCGATGGTATTTATGATAATACGCAGCAAGTCACGGAGATCACTCATCCCTTACCAGATGTCACTATTTACTTTACTGCCGATGCATCTATTCCTGATAATAGCGATATCCTATATTCTGGGTCAATTTCAATTTTAGATACTAAAAATTTCCGCGCCATAGCTTATAAAACCGGCTACGAACCGAGTCAGGTAACCAATGCAGCCTATCTTCTCAATGTGGCATCTAATATTCCTATCATTTACCTGACTACTGATTATAATAACTTTTTTAACGCTGAAACCGGGATTTATGTAACGGGCATCAATGGCATTCCGCTCTGTGGTATGGACTCTGCAAACTTTAACCAGGATTGGGAAAGACCAGTCAATGTGAAAATGTTTTTGCCAGATGGTACCGAAGTATTCGATGTCAATGCCGGCGTAAAAATATCCGGCGTATGTTCGAGAAATAACGGGATGAAAAGCCTGGCTATCTCCCTGCGGGAAAAAGAGTATGGAAATGGAGAGCTGGGATACCGGCTTTTTGATAATAGAGATCATAATAATTACCTGAGTTTTAAGCTACGAAATAGCGGCCAGGATTATAACCGGATGGGATTTAGGGACATGGCCAACCAGGCACTGCTCGCAGGAGTGGTAGCGGATCTGGAATACCAGAATGGTCGCCCGACAAGGGTATATCTAAACGGTCAGTTTTGGGGCCTTCACAATATCCGTGAAAAGTATACCGGTGAATTTTTTGAAGACAATTATGGCGCTAATCCTGATAAGATAGATATCATCAAAAGCCCGGGATTGCCATGGGTAGAGATAAAGCAAGGCTCTTTTGATGAATATAATGCCCTTTTTGACTTTGTACAAAATAGTTCTCTCGTCGATGAAACGAACTACCAGTACTTCGAAGACCGGGTAGATATTAATGCCTTTTTAAATTATTGGATTCCCATGACTTATCTTGCGAATACCGATTGGCCGGCAAACAACC
>JBLHJZ010000639.1:0-3241 GCA_047619515.1 Saprospiraceae bacterium
ACCGGAATAAATGCCTGGTCAAATTCTACCATTGATGGTTTTAATTCATCCGTATTACAACCAACTGTTATAAGCAGAAAGGATAGCATAAAAAGATATTTCAATATATTTCGCATTTTAGAATTTGTTTTATCTTACTATAGAACTTATCTCTACTCTCAAAAATCAGCTTTTTTCACCCTCCTAAGGATGATATCTATCAATATTCAGGTTGATTTTTATCAGTGACTATGAATCAGCAATACGACATGAATGCGTGACATACTGCCGGAAACTTGATTCAAGCTATTAGCTTCTTGGCTTTTAGCCATTGGCTTCCTTCAGACGCGGTTTAGGACGTGATAAAGGGAAGCCAACTGCCAATTGCTAAAAGCCGCAAATAGATCACGCACTCATAGGACATGATGCTTATCACCTCAAACATTGATCAAAATCATTTTATAAATACCTTTTCTACCTGATCTTTGGATAAAATACTATTTCATGAATATCCTCGTACCCATAGATTTTACAGCTCCTTCCATAAAAGCCATTCATTATGCTTTCGAAACAGCAAACGCCTTAAAAGCGCAGGTTTTCTTTCTGCATATTATTTCAAGCAAGAAAAAATTTGAATCTGAAGATCAGCGGTCAAAGGAAATTCGGCAAATTGAAAAGGAGATGACCCGGCTTACCAGAGCTTACCCTAATCAAGCGGCAGGAACGCATCCCGCAGGATTACCAGTAATTAATCTGGTCAGTATTGGGAAAGTGGAGGAAATGATTTCATCAGTTTGTAGCACAAAGAAAATTGATCTGATCATACTCGGCACTAGAGACAAACATAATCCTGTCGATTATCTATTGGGATCTGTTTCTTCGACCTTAATCCAGCTGACACCCTGCCCAATGATTATTGTTCCGGAGAAAACACCGGTCGAAGCTATCCGGAATATTGCCATCGCTACAGACGATGAATATATTCATCCACCTCTGGTAACTTTCGTCAACGAGCTATCTGAAAAACTCAAAGCCAGGGTGGAAAAAGTGTATATCTATCCGCTGCCCAAAGATTTTTCTGATAAAAAGGAAGAAGTTTATAACCCTACCTGGATGGAGGATAAAGTAGATCCGCAAGCGGAGATGATCATCGTAAGAGATCCATTGGTTGTACGTGGCCTGGATTATTTTATTGACAAACATCAAATAGACCTCTTAGCATTATATGTCCCACACCGGAAAGGCTGGGAGAAATATTTGCACAGAAGCCTAAGTAAGCGAATGATCTATCATACGCATATTCCTGTCTTGATTTGGAATCACCGAATAAGGTGAGGGAAAAAGTAGTCAAGGAGTCAGAAAGTCAGGTGTTCAGGAAAGGAATATTCTTGACCATCTGATTACTTTGTTACACCATAGGTGTCTGTACAATTATTTCTATTGCTTATTCCGGTATATGATAAATAAGCAGCGGAGTCTGAGACCTCAAAGCCATCTTTTTAGTCATGCTTTGACCCAGCGCTGATTCGACAAAACCTCTTTGCCGATTGACCAGTACAATCAAATCAATTTTATTTTTTTCCGCATATTTGAATAAACCTTTCATTACCGAACCAGCTTTTTCAAGAGCCAGGTTGAAAGAAAAAATAGGTTCGCCCTCTTTAAATAAAGTATCAAAAATCTGTTCCTCGGTAATATCAAAACGCTTGCTTTTACTTTTTGTACTCACATGGATAAAATGAAGCGTTGCGGAAAAAGTTTTATTAAAGTTTAAAATTTGTTCCAGCATAAATTCATCCGCTGATTCATAATTACTGGCATAAAGGATATTTTTATAGCTGAAAAACTTGGCGCCTTTGGGTACCATTAATACTGGGCAAAAGGCTTGCTGGGCAACCTCCGAAGATATGCGACCGATAATCCGGTCTACTATTTCACTTTTCCCGGTACTCCCCATTACGATCATCGACGTAGATTCATCAATACTTAAATCTACTATGGATTTTACGGTAAAACCCTGAATAATTTTGGTACTTACCTCCACATCAGTCAAGACATTGGAATCCCTTGAGGATGGATATAACGATACAAAATCATCCAACTGCTCCTGCAGAGAAGCCTTTGTAGTCTTGCTTGGTCTTGTACCAGATTCATCTGGAGAAAAAGTACCCATATACACATGAAGGACTTCAATGCCTGCACCATAATGCTTAGCCAATTCTCTTGCATACAAATAGGCATTTTGGGAAGTCGCTGAAAAATCTACCGGAACAATTATTTTCTTTTTCATTTTTCTTTAGTTTTTGAAAAACCGCATGCTTATCTCCTATCACTTTTACTCCTTATTGAATTAATATTTGAATTGGTAATAATTCAAATCTTCAAATCTTCAATTCTTCAAATCTTCAATTCTCAGCGCCTCTGCGGCGAATTAATTAAAACCACGGAGAAAAGGAGAAAACGCAGAGGATACATAGAATGCTCTGCTGGTAAAATAGGATTATCAAAATTAGTTGTCAATTCACATAAGCCCTCACCCCTCACCTATCCACCCCTCACCCCTGTCCCTAGTCGTCAAGATGCAAAATAAGCAGCGGCACTTTAGTATGAAACACCATCTCTTTAGTGATACTCTTAGTTCGGAGGCCTTCCCAAAAACTTCTATGTTTGGTGACCACAACGATCAAGTCAATATTATTCTCCTGGGTATATAAATCCAAACCTTCCCAGACCTTTTCGCTCACGACAGTCCCCATTTTAAACTTCAGGTTAGGCGCTAATTTATTAAAAAGCCGTTCTGATATCAATTCCTGAATCTTATTCTCTTCGAAGTTCTTTTTTTTCGACACATGTACCATATGGATATTGGCTTCAAAGCGGGCTGCCAATTCCGATACTTCCCGGAGCATTCGTCCGTCAGCAGATTCATAGTTGCCGGCATAAAGAATATTTTTTATCCCGTTAAAACTTGTATTAGGCGGTACCAGCCATACCGGGCAATGTGCCTTTTGAGATACCTCGCTGGACACGCTCCCGAAAAATTTATTAAGCAAATCTCCGCTTCCGGTAGTTCCCATAAGAATTACATCCACTTCTTTTTGCGAAGAAAGCTTTATGATCTCTTCTTTTGGAAAACCGACGATTACCTCTTTTCCTACCATTTCTTTAGCCACTACTCCTTCTATAGAACCGGGTTGGTCATCCTGCACGAAGGTATCCAACAAGTGCCGCTTATTTTCAAGCAGCTCCTCAACGGAGGGAA
>JBLHJZ010000640.1:0-3240 GCA_047619515.1 Saprospiraceae bacterium
ACGGGTTGCCCGGGATATATTGTCCATATGACTTGCGAAGGAGCTATGAATGCGGTACGCCGTGCCACGATCCGTAACCAAAAAGTCTTTGTGGAAACCTGTACCCAATATTTGGTTTTAGATGCTTCTCTTTATGAAAAAGATTTTGAAGGGGCGAAATGGGTGATGAGTCCCCCGCTTCGGGAAAAGAAAGATCAAGTGGCACTATGGTCTGGAATCAATCAAGGGCTAATACAGGTTTTGGGAACCGATCACTGCCCTTTTATGTGGGAACAAAAGAAAATGGGGGAAAAGGATTTTTCAAAAATTCCGAATGGCCATCCGGCTATTGAGCATCGCATGGAGTTACTTTATACAGAAGGCGTTAGAAAAGGAAAAATTTCTTTAAATAAATATGTAGAAATTACTTCCACCAATGCGGCAAAGATTTTTGGAATGTATCCTCGAAAAGGTACCATCGCTATCGGAGCTGATGCGGATCTCGTTATTTTTGACCCTAATAAGGAGCATGAAATTTCTGTAAATAGTCATCATATGAATGTTGATTATTCCGCTTATGAAGGTTGGAAATTGACCGGAAAATGTGAGACTGTTTTGCTTAGAGGAAATATTGCTATTGAGAATAATGATTGTAAATTAAAAGCAGGTTTCGGAAAGTTTGTCGCTCGGGGGAAAACTTCACTGACGGTTTGATCTGGTTTGAGTAAAAAAATTATGTGTTATTTTAATCTAGAATACCAGTAGGTTTTGATGTTTAAAATACAACCTGTAAATCCTGTCAAAAAAAATAACTACAAAGGACCAATAAATTTGTCTATTACATAAAATAAAACAGACCCTATGCCCAGAATAGTAAAATCAGGATTAATACAAATGAGCCTTCCCATGACCGAAGGAGAAGGAAGTATTCGGGAAATCATGGACGCCATGATAGAAAAACATATTCCTTATATCGAGGAAGCCGGACAAAAAGGAGTACAGATTCTTTGTCTTCAGGAAATATTTAATACCCCCTATTTCTGTCCTGGTCAAGACCGGAAATGGTACGAATCTGCAGAGTCTGTCCCTGGCCCGATCATCGAAAGAATGCAGGAATATGCCCGCAAATACCAAATGGTAATGATCGTTCCGATTTATGAGCAAGAACAACCGGGCGTATTGTACAACACGGCTGCGGTAATCGACGCCGATGGTACTTATCTCGGCAAGTATCGTAAAAACCATATTCCTCACACCACTGGATTCTGGGAGAAATTTTTCTTTAAACCTGGTAATTTAGGCTATCCGGTTTTTCAAACTAAATATGCGAAAATTGGCGTATACATTTGCTATGACCGACACTTTCCTGATGGTGCCAGAATCCTCGGACTCAATGGTGCAGAGATCGTATACAATCCTTCCGCCACCGTAGCTGGCTTATCCCAATATCTTTGGAAATTGGAACAACCTGCACATGCCGCAGCCAATGGTTATTTTATGGGTTGTATCAATCGGGTAGGGGAAGAAAAACCCTGGGATTTAGGACGTTTCTATGGGACTTCCTATTTTGTGGATCCACGAGGACAGATTTTTTCTGAAGCTTCTGAATATGATGACGAATTACTAATCGCTGAATTTGATCTGGATCTGATCAATGAGGTTCGTTCGACCTGGCAGTTTTATAGAGATCGGCGCCCGGAGACTTATGGCAAATTAACTGAACTCTAAAACGCCAAAGGGATTTAATCAAAAAGAATTCCGCAAGGGCAAGTAAAAACTGAGCATACTCTTTCAAGTTTACCCTGAGCCTGTTGAAGGGGTAACTTGAAAGTTGGCAATAGTGATAAGTTTTTAACTTATCATACGTAACTTGAGTTAAATAGTAAAACACTAAAATCCAAAAGATTTGGCTGAGTATAAAAAACCTATCACCGAAGAGGAATTTGAACAAAATTTCGCACAGAAGAAGCCGCTGATGAACCAGACGGAAGCGTTTTACGAGAGCTCTCGCTGCTTGTTTTGCTATGATGCGCCTTGTATGAATGCCTGCCCTACACACATCGATATTCCTTTGTTCATCAAGCAAATCAATACCGGTAATCTAACCGGTGCTTCTAAGACGATTTTCGAAGCAAACTGGCTCGGAAATGCCTGTGGAAAAGTATGTCCGACCAGCGAGTTGTGCGAAGGTGCTTGTGTGTATGATGGTCAAAATGTACCCGTCATTCAGATAGGCAGGCTGCAAAATTATGCAACAGATCATACGATTAAAGCAGGTACCGTTTTATTTACATCCGGTGCTGATAATGGTCGAAAAGTAGCCATTATAGGAGCAGGCCCCGCTGGTATTGCCTGTGCTTGTGAATTGCGGACGCTAGGTTATACCGTCGATATATTTGAAGCAAAAGATAAACCATCCGGCTTGACAGTCTATGGCGTAGCTCCCTATAAAATCACCAATGAAGAAGTATTGGATGAAATGGATTATTTACAAAAACAGTTGGGCTATAATATCCATTATAATGCGGCGATCAACTCTTCAGATCAATTGCAAAAATTAGAAGCGGATTACGATGCGATATTTCTCGGTGTAGGTTTAGGAGCAACAGCATCATTAGGTCTACCCGGAGAAGATAAAGCAAATGTGATCGGAGCAGTTGAGTTTATCGAAGCGCTCCGAATGCAACATCATAAAGTACAGGTTCCGGATACCGTCGTCGTCGTCGGAGGCGGGAATACGGCAATAGATGCGGCTTCCGAATCCGCCAGAATGGGAGCAGAAAATGTCCTACTCGCTTATCGTCGAAGTAAGGACGAAATGGGCGCTTATGCTTTCGAATACCAATTTGCGAAATTAGCCGGAGTTAAAGGCCTGTTTAATGTCTCTCCGATTGAAATAGTCGGAAACGGCAGCGCCACAGGTGTTCAATTTATTCGAACTCAAAATATTAATGGCAGGCTCGAAAATATTGAAGGCAGTGAATTTATAATCAATTGTGATTTAGTAATTAAAGCAACAGGACAAGCCAAGCAAGGAAGTTTCCTGAGCCTCATCAACGATCTGGAAATCGATAATCGAAAAAGAATCGTTGTAAATAAAGATAATTATCAGACTACTAATCCAAAATACTTTGCTGGAGGAGATGCCGTCAACGGCGGTGCCGAAGTGGTCAATGGTGCCTATGAAGGAAAGGTCGCTGCGCTAGGAATTGACAAGTGGTTAACAAGGGATTAAAGTAGTTGAGGAGGGGTAGAAAAGGG
>JBLHJZ010000641.1:0-3238 GCA_047619515.1 Saprospiraceae bacterium
TTCCTGGTGAAGCTGATAAAAGCATTATTCTCTTTTGCATCTGATCCGTAGGTACCGATAGCTGCTTTTGTTTTGCCCTGGAGTCTATAATATATGCGATTGCTCCCCGAAGGAGCCAGCGGAAGAACAAGATCTGCTTCTTCACCTGACCATTTTTTAAATAATTGGGAGAGGAGGGCTTTGTGATTGGAGGACATAGGGGAAGATTTAGGATTTTAGATTTTGAATTTAGGATTATTGGGAATCCAAAATCTTAAATTCAAAATCTTAAATAATATTATTCTTTATTGATAGTTTCCCAAAGCAAATCTTTAAGTTCAGTCAATCCCTGCTGGGCAACCGAAGAGATAAAAATAGATGGAACACCTTCGGGAAGTTCCGGCATTAATAACTCTTTGAGCTCCTCGTCGATCATATCGGACTTTGTGATCGCCAGGACTCTGGGCTTATCGAGTAGTTCGGGATTAAATTGCTTCAATTCGTTGAGCAAGATATCATACTCTTTTTGAATACTTTGCGTATCACAGGGAACCATGAAAAGCAATACCGCATTACGTTCAATATGCCGGAGAAAGCGATGCCCCAGACCTTTCCCTTCATGGGCGTTTTCAATGATACCCGGAATATCTGCGATGATAAAAGAACGACTACCCCGATATTTTACAATTCCCAGATTGGGAACCAGCGTCGTAAAGGCATAGTCAGCGATCTTAGGTTTGGCTGCAGTGACCACAGAAAGCAAGGTAGACTTACCGGCATTTGGAAAACCAACAAGACCCACATCGGCCAATACTTTTAATTCCAGGATTTTCCACACTATCTGACCATCCTCACCAGGTTGGGAAAATCGGGGAGTTTGAAAAGTCGAAGATTTAAAATGAGCATTTCCCTGTCCGCCACGACCGCCAGCCAGGAAAACGACTGTTTCGCCTTCTTCCGTAATCTCAAATTCTATTTCACCGGTTTCTGCATCTTTGGCAATAGTACCTAAAGGCACGTCAAGGATAACATCATCACCATCGGCGCCACTTTTGAGGTTGTCGCCGCCATGTCCACCTACGTCAGCGATGACATGTTTTTTATATTTTAAATGCAGTAGCGTCCATAATTGCTTATTGCCTCTCAGGATGATATGACCACCCCGGCCACCGTCACCTCCGTCAGGTCCACCTTTTGCGGTAAGCTTGTTTCGAAGAAGATGGGCAGATCCTCCTCCTCCTGCGCCTGAACGGCAACAGATTTTTACGTAATCAACGAAATTTTGTAAAGCCATATTTATTCAGAGGTGAGTGAATAGAAGTGAGAGATGAGGGGGGAGGGTATATTTACCAAAGTAGAAAGGTCACTCACCTTTCACTCCTCACCCCTCACCCCAGAATTACAAGCTGTCCAGCGTATCACATATTCGTGCGAATACTACGTCTAGCTGGCCGAGCCCGTCAATTTTTACAGACTTATTAAATTGCTCATAATAACCAAAAACCGGTGCGGTGGTTTGTTTATATACTTCGATTCTGTTTTTTACCGTGTCGATATTGGCATCATCAGCCCTTCCTTCAATCTCTGCTCTTCTCTGTAATCGATTGATGATTTCCTGATCCGCTACATCCAGCGCTACTAAACCGTTGATATCCTGCCCAAGAGAGGCCATTAACTCATCCAGGGCTTCTGCTTGTGGGATAGTTCTGGGGAAGCCATCAAAAATGAACCCATATACATCCTGTTTTTCGACTACTCTTTTCTTGAGCATTTCAATGGTCAGGCTATCCGGAACGAGATCCCCGGCTTTGATATACTCTTTGGCTTTTTGCCCTAAAGGCGTATCATTGCTCATTTCATACCTAAACATATCTCCGGTAGAGATATGGTAAAAGTTGTATTTTTCAACGAGCATTTTTGCCTGAGTTCCTTTCCCTGAGCCTGGAGGACCGAATAGAATAATATTTAACATTTCAAGTATTTTGATTATCGAAGCTGCAAAAGTAAGAATAAATCAAGAAAAAAACCTGAGAATGGAGGCGATCCCTTTTTATTTTGTCTTTTTACCGTTTCAAAACAGGCCAATTGGTAGATAAATTTTATTTTTGAGCCATTACCTTAATACAAGCTATATCACAATAATGTCATACACAGAAATAAACAAGGAAAGGCTGGATGCTTTTTTTGAAAAATACGAAGGAAAGGCGCTAACGGCCATTTTTGATATAGGGACGAAAGCAGGAAGGATCCTGATCGCTCCTAAAGACAGTCCTTCAAAGGGGGATTGGGTGGCCGAGTCTTTTTATAATGATGGACAATCTTTCTTTTTAGGAAAGGAGGTAGATACATTTTTTAGAACGATCGATATAGAAAATAGCCCAGCATTTTTAAATATTTTAAAATTTATAAAAGCTTATAAGGACTACTTAGTCAGCAAAGGAGTGGATGAGGCGGATATCGTTGCGGTAGGGACCGCAGTATTTCGGTGGTTGGTCAATAGAGAAGAGGTCGTTCAAAAAATAAAAGAGGAAACTGGTATTCGACTCTTGATTATTGATGAAGAAAAGGAATCGTTGATCTCCATGTATTCCATTGTGTATACTTATAATTTTTCGGCGAGTGAACAAATGGCTCCCCGGAAATTTGAAAAAGATGATGTAATTCTGTTAATCGACCAGGGTGGGGGATCAACAGAAGTGTCCTATTTCTTTCCAACAGATGTCAATAAATTTGGGGTGTCCTCCATCGATGAATGTGGTACGGTTGCTTTACAAAAACTTTTTTATACGATTAATTCTGATGATTTGGAAAGGCGGACGGATCCGGTTGTAAATTATAGCCCTATTGCCCGGCAGTTTGAAAGGATTGAGCATTTTGTCGATCAGTCGATTGGGCAATGGGAAGGCTACCCGGAGCTTGCACAGAAAAATATCATTGCTTATGCCATGGGTTCTGCATTCTCAGGAAGCTTGCCCCGGCCACCCTGGTCAGCAGCTAATCAAAAACGGAAGAGTAATAATTTCACGCAGCACAATATGGGGCTTTCCCGGGCGAGACTGATAGAGATTATCCAGGACTTTAGCGAGCGCTTTGATAAAAATATCGAAGAGGTTTGTGATTTATACAATCTGTTGGAGAAAAATGATAATTCGATCACCCGAAAGATGGAAAACGAGCTGACCGTTGGTTATGGCCTGCCGGTATATTTAAAACTAATGGAAAAATTTAACCTCAGGGATATCAGTTTTGCCGGTTTTGG
>JBLHJZ010000642.1:0-3238 GCA_047619515.1 Saprospiraceae bacterium
TGATTTCGAGTTTACCGACTGGAGCAGTGTAACGCGTCTGAAGATAATCAATAGTGACCCCGATATCCCGAACAAAAGCTTCCCCAATGATTTTAGGTTTTTTTAGTTTACCATAAAATCTAAGGTCACTATTCAGCATCCCTACTGTATTTGAAATACCTCTCGGAATAAAATATTCTACAATTTCCAAAGGATAATTTTTGAGCTGAAAGTTGAAATCAAAATCTTGTACATAGGGCACTTTCCGTTTTTTGGAAAAGGGAGCAATGAAACCTTCTCCTTTTAGCGTTTGCTGGCCGTTTTCGATACTAATGTATGCATCCACCTGGTCATTTAAGGATTGCATAGCCATATCTACTCTCAATTCCCCGAAGTAATCGCCATTGATTTTCATGGAGTCTGAAATTGCTGTAGCAAATATATTTTCCAAATTATAAATATTACCAGCTTCCATCAATACGAAAAACTTACCGCTAAAATCCAATTTGTTGTAATCCCACCAATCGTTAATAATCGACAGGTCAAAATTTTCCAGAGACATCGTTAGGCCAGTCCCTTCAATACTCTCCACCACAATTCGTTTCTCCAAATTTCGTAAGTCAAAGTTTTTCGTTTCAACAAAACCTTTTCCAAAGCGGATATAATTATTGTTCACCATATCCCACCGGTCTTTCAGAATCACCAGATTGGAGGGTAAAAATTGTACCTGAAAATATTCGTCTACTAAAAAGAACTTTCCCCGGAGATTTAAATTATCAAAAACATTGGTGAAATTAGTAGAAGTGATTTCATAATTAAAAGTATCTCTTTTCAGAGCGCCTTCTAGTTTTAGCGGTTCGAAATGTTGCTTATTGTTTATACTGGTATGATATATATCAAGCAGTACTTTACTCTCCTCTCTCAAGCCTTCATATTTGAAGAGAATATCATCAAATTTCACCTTACCAATTTTCAGTTCCGGAATATCCATTTCTATTTTTACAGAGTCTATCATATTATTCATCCTGCCTTTGACAAAAGCATAGCGAATAGTATCCAACCCTGGATCGATAAGCTTCAATAAATTTTTTGAATTGGGAACCCTAAGCTCAAAGGCAAATTGACTATCCTGTAACTCTTTATCTTTAGCTTTGATATTGAACCGGTCTGAAAATTCAGGAAAATTTTTCACCAGATACTGACCAAATAAGGCAGGGACTTCCTGAATATCAAAATAACCGTTCATCGTCAATTCGACTATATCAGAATCTATATTAAATGATCGATGTTGAAAGGAATCTATGGCAGAATTGACGATGAGCGTATCAATGGTAAAGGTATCTGTTGGGTTTATAATTTTAAAATCATAAAAAGCACCTTCACCGGCTATTTTAGACAAATTAAAATTGACAAAATCAAATGCCACATCTCCTTCCAGCACCAACGGTTTTTTAGAAAGGTTCAATGCCTGCAAATCAAAGTGATTAATACTTGCATCAAAATTAAATACAGGAATACTATCGACCAGTTCAATTTTTCCATTAAAAACAAAATCAATATTTTTATCAAGAGAGACCAATTTTCCGTCAAACTTATTTTTGGTAAGCGCCCCATCAAGCGTAATGTTCTTATAGGTGTATTCCTTAAAAGTAAATTCCTGAATTTCTCCGGCAAGGGTGGCGTTTACGGTTTCCAGAGTCAATCCAACTCCTTCTTTGACTTCTGAAAAAAAGGAGATATTCCCAAGGTTATTATTGCCGGACCATTGTTTCAGGTCAAAATTAAAAAGCGCCAATTTTCCATTATATAGTGCGAGTTCTCTACCTTGTCTGAAGTTCAGGTGCATATCCAATTCCGCTCTCCCTAAGGCTGTGGATAATTCACCAAAAGCAACAAAGTCATTAAAAAACCCATCAAATCTTCCATTGAAGCTTAAATTCCCCAGTTTATCAAAATTTTCCGGTGCATTGAAACCAGGTACCAGTTGACGCATAGTTTTAATATTACTCTTAAACTGATCGAGTTTAAGTGCCAAAAACTCCTCCCCTTTTACAGAAAGGTCACGGGTACTAAAATCTCCACGAATCAGGGTATTTCCTGTTATCTGTAGCAATAAATCCCTTCCTCTTAGCTTATTGACCGTTCCGGTGATTTGTCCATCTATTTTGACTACTTCTTTTTCATTATTTTTAAAAAATTTATTTTTCCCCAAAGCCGGCGCAAAAACAATGATATCCTGAATCGCTATTTCTGCATTATTGAATTTCCCGGTCATTTTTACTTTGTTCTCAAAATCCTTGAAGTCGGTAAACTCCCGGTAACTCATCACCAAGGTATCGCCAAGATTACTAAAGGGAGTAATAAGCTTCATATCGTTTAGCTCCATGATATTATCGGATACAGTGGCATCCTTAGCTGACAACTTATTAAGCACAAAACCGCTCTTTTCAGCTAAAGCAATTCGATTGACAGCCCCAGTATAAGTGCCTTCTGTGTATTGAAAACTATCAATATCTATGTTGATATTAAAAACATTCAGGTGTTTGAAATCCAATATATCTGCTGGCTTGGTTCTTACCGGAGATTGCCGGAGCTCATCAAAATCAAACTTCCCGTCAAGCATGGAAAAATGCCCTATTGTAGCGATAAACGGCTTTGGCAGGTTGGTAGAATCTACTATTATTTGATCGACAACTTCTGATAAAGATTCTTCGGAAAGCAGTGCTTCATTGACAATTTCTATTTCGGGGATTTTAAAAAACTTAAACTTTTCCTTTTCCTGTACCCGCACTATCGGTTTTGTAAGAATAATACTTTTTATATCAATCTTGTTATTGGCTAAGTCCAGCTGATCAAAAAGAATTTCCCCTTGATTTATATAAGTAGAAAATAACAAACCTCTAACATTATCATCCTGATTAAAAACAACATCATCTAAGTAAACGCCATTGACATCAAGCAAAAAAGGTTTTGATTTTTTCTTTTTTGAAGCTTCCTTTGGCTTATCATTTTTAAAATAATCTTTAAGGAATCGCAGATTATTATTATTTGCAAAGGAATCCCGAATAATATTAAAACGGGCATTGGTGAGATAGATATTATCTACTACCAACTCTTTGCGAAAAAGCTTAAGCAGATTGGTTTTAAAATCTACTTTTAACTCCTTACTATACAACAAAGTATCACCCTGCTGGTCTTCTAAATAGAATTCCTCGAGGACCAGTTTGTCAAAAAAATCTATATCAATACGTTTAATGTA
>JBLHJZ010000643.1:0-3235 GCA_047619515.1 Saprospiraceae bacterium
TTTGAATCCGCCAGGTCACCGGAAAGAAAAGGTTTCGCTAGTACATCGATATAAGATCGCCGGGCTGCCACGATAAAGGAAGCCTTATCTTTAATAATCGGTGCTTCAATAGCTAATCGGCTAAAGATCAGGCCTATTCCACCAGAGACAGCTAGTTTTTTTCTATTCCCTTCTTTCATCCTGACATCCAATATCGAAGACAACCGACCGCCATATCTGGCGGGGATACCACCTTTATAAAGCTTGACGTCCTTGACCGCATCCGGATTGAAAACCGAAAAGAAGCCAAATAAGTGGGAGGAATTATAAACCGGTGCTTCATCCAGGAGAACCAGGTTTTGGTCGACGCCACCACCACGTACATTAAAACCCGTGGCACCTTCTCCGACCGTCGATACGCCTGGCAATAATTGAATACTTCGGATGACATCTACTTCTCCCAATAAAGCAGGGAGTTTACTTATCGTATTGATACTCAATTGATTGACACTCATCTCTGTAGTACTGACATTCCGGTCTGCTGCTTCTGAAGTGACAACGACCTCTACCAATTCGATAGCGCCTCCCATTTCGAGGCTAAGCGTGATGTTTTCCTTTAGATTAATTGCTCTTTTGATCGTTTCAAAACCGATATAAGAATATTCCAGATTATACGTACCGGCAGGAATGGAAATGGAGTAAAAACCGTATTCGTTGGAGGTGGCTCCTGTCTGTAATTCCTTGACGTATACAGACGCTCCGATGAGCGTTTCTCCGTTTTGGCTATCATTGATATAACCACTGATCGTTAGATTTTGAACTTTACCTTCAGTTTGGGCTGATATTAAATCAGGTAGGAAAAAGAGGGTAAAAAATAAAAGTAGGTTTAGGTTTCTCAGGTTCATATTTTTTTTTAATAATGATAAAATTGTCGATTAAATGGTTGTATGTATTCACACTAATGAAGTATAAATAATGTTCAAATCTCCCTTATTCTAGTGTGGGTTGTTTTAAAAAGAGCGCAAATGTATAGCAATAATATTAAATCAGAAACTATGAACAGATGAAATACGAGATAGGTTTTAGAGAAGATAAAAATTAACGTTAATTTGTTGAGACCTAGCTATCAAACGGCTTTCTAAATGACAAATATTAATGAAATGATATTTTTGGGCCAGGCTCCAAACCTCACAGGTTTCGAAAACCTGAGAGGTTTATCAAGCAATTCAAAAGCCTTCCTAAATATCTTTTAAAACTTTAACACTTTTTTACTTCCTTGATTATCAAGTATTTATAATGAAATTACTAGCTCGACACAACATTAAAACTAATGCAATAGTTGTATAACTAATCAATTAGTTATAAGTTTGCAACAACAAAATATCTGATTATGCAAAAATTAGCGAAAAGAGAAGAACAGATTATGCAGGTGCTATGGAATTTGGAAAAAGCCTTTGTAAAAGAAATCGTCGAAGGGCTTCCTGAACCCCAGCCACATTATAATTCCGTATCAACGATGGTTCGGATACTCGAAGATAAAGGCTTTATCGGCCACATCGCTTTTGGAAAAACGCACCAGTATTTTCCCGAAATTTCAAAAGAAGCATATCAGCAAACCGCCGTGGGTGATGTGCTGGGAAAGTATTTCGATGGCTCCTATCCTAAGATGGTCGCTTACTTTGCGAAAGCTGAAAAAATCAGCGAAGATGAATTGGAAGAAATTCTTAAAATGATCAAAAACCAAAAATAATGATTCCCTACATGCTCCATTCTTCTATCCTATTGTCAGGATGTTTTATTTTCTATTGGCTTTTTATTCGCCTCGAAACTTTCTTTTCGCTCAATCGATGGGTTTTAATCTCGGGTATTTTGCTATCTGTGTTGATTCCATTGATTCATATACCAGAAAATTGGTCCTTGCGACAAGCGGCGACAAGCGAAATAATATATACGGAGCCCATAAATTTTGAGTCTCTTGACGAATCAAAAAGTAGTAATATAATTGATGTGCCCGAAACTCAAACAAGAGCAGGTGAGATGCCTGTTTTATCTAAAAACGAGAAGTCGGCACTGGCCATTGAAAAAGAAAATAGCCTGTCCACTGCTATTCCTATTATGAAAATCCTATTGTATATCTACCTGATCGGAGTAGTTGTATTTTTTCTGGCTTTTTTAGTTCAGTTGATCATTCTGGTGACCAAAATGTATACGCTAATTTCCTTTAAAGACGGCCGTTACCGGATTGTAGAATTGGTCAAAGACGAAGCGCCTTACTCATTTTGGAATAGCATTTTCATCAATCCTACTAAATACGAGCTGGAAGTTTATACCCAAATCCTTAACCACGAAAAAATCCATATCCAGCAAGCACATTTTATTGATAAATTATTGGCGGAGTTTTTATTAATAGGGTTTTGGTTTAATCCCTTTGTCTGGATGCTTCGCAATGCAATCACCAACAATCTTGAATATTTGACCGATTCTAGTATGCTCGAAATGGGAACTGAAAAACAGGCTTATCAATTGAGTCTGCTCAAAGTTTCTGTACCGCAACACCCATTAAATTTAAGTACCAATTATAATAATTCTTTTTTAAAAAGCAGAATAGCAATGATGAATTCAAAAAAATCCTCCGCCAGTTCCAGCTGGAAATATTTATTCTTATTACCCTTGTTAGGCTTCTCTATGGTTTGCCTGAATGAAGTACAATCCAAAGAAGCAAATTCTTATTCGGATACGGAAGCGTATGAAAATTATTTGCAAGATTCTATCCCTGAAAAATTAGAAGAAATAAAGGCGATAGAAGAATTAGAGGAATTAGAGGAATTAGAAGAGATACAGGAATTAGAGGCGATAGCGGAATTAGAAGAACTTGAAGAAATAGATAATTATAATACTAATATACGCCCTGGTCATTGGGTGGGCGAAATCGACGGTAATAAGGTATGTTTCGAATTTAACAACTCCCGGCCTGCCAAGGGTTGGACTTCGATTAATCATGCGTGTTTTGACAAATCAGCATTAAGTGATTTACCAAAAGGGGAAGACAAAGATTTCCATATAAAGCGAGCCGCAGGTACCATGAAATTTAATGGCTCCTTTAAAGGTGATTCTGGTGATGGCACCTTTGAATTTGAGGAAGACGCAGCCTTTATAAGTTACTTAGAAAAAGAGGGAATGAATCCTCAAAAAGAAAATGGCATGTTCCATCTGTTTATGAATAATGTCGATAAAAATTATATCGCTGCCCTCAAAA